>CALDUO010000243.1 GCA_937923745.1 uncultured Granulosicoccaceae bacterium | reverse complement strand
CGGGTTCGGGTGAGTGGTTCCGTTATCAGTATCTTTGCTCTATTGTGGCATGTCAATTAGTCCTGTGTTGAACCTGTCCAGATGATAAACCCCGGCACGCTGTATATTGTTGCAACGCCTATCGGTAATTTAGAAGACATTTCACGGCGGGCCGTTGAGGTTTTACAGCAGGTTGACTGTATCTACGCCGAAGATACACGCCACAGCTCACGCCTTTTTCAGCACTGTGGCATCACGACCCGAACCGTCTCCGTGCATGAGCACAACGAGTCCGAACGCGTCGCTGGTGTGATTGGTCATTTAAGCAGTGGCGGCACAGCGGCGCTTGTGTCGGACGCTGGCACACCGTTGATCAGTGACCCGGGTTACCGGCTCGTGTCGGCGTGTCATGCCGAGGGCATCACTGTATCGCCCCTACCCGGACCGTGTGCGCTGGTGGCTGCGCTGTCAGTTTCGGGTTTGCCAACAGACCGTTTTGTGTATGTTGGTTTTTTGCCCGCCAAAGAAGCTGCGCGAGAGCAGGCGTTGAAAGCGCTGGCACACGAGGCCAGCACGCTGGTGTTTTATGAGTCGCGCCATCGCATCAAGCCCTGGATGAACAGTGCACTGACGATCTTCGGAGCTGATCGTCCGGTGACAGTGGCCAGAGAGCTGACCAAAACCTTTGAAACGATATGTCATGGCACATTGGCCAGCGTCAATGACTGGCTGTTGCAGGACGAGCAGCAGCAAAAGGGCGAGTTTGTCATTGTGGTGGGTGGTGCGGTGTCTGATACCGCGACCGATGAAGTGCAGTTGGTGCGGGTGCTTGAGCTGCTGCTGCCAGAGCTGTCGGTAAAAAAGGCCGCATCGATCGCAGCCACGATGACCGGGCTGGGTCGAAATCGGGCGTATGAGGTTGCGTTGACACTTAAAAATGCAAAGAATCCGGATAACGACACATAAGCCGTGCTACGATCCGCCCCGGAGTTGGCCAGGCGATCGCTGTTCATGACTTGCCTTGTGCAAATCATGGAGGGAGGAAAGTCCGGGCTCCATAGGACAAGGTGCCAGGTAACGCCTGGGGGGCGCGAGCCCACGGCTAGTGCAGCAGAGAGTAGACCGCCTAAGCAATGCAAGTCATTGCCGGTAAGGGTGAAAGGGTGCGGTAAGAGCGCACCGCGCCGGTGGCAACATTCGGTGGCACGGTAAACCCCACCTGGAGCAAGACCAAATAGGAGAACGCTGGTGTGGTCCGCACTGTTCTCGGGTAGGTTGCTAGAGTGGCATGGCGACATGCCGCCCAGACGAATGATCGTCCTCGACAGAACCCGGCTTATGGCCAACTCCACCTTCCCGGTTCTAAATTCCGGCTCCAACCTCTCGGTCACAACTTCTTCGTGGCGCGCTCTTTCGGGTCACGCCAAATTGTGTCAGTCAGGTCCGGCATAGTGACTCGCAGGGGCAGTTTCTGACTGAATGCTGTTCACTGCGACGATTTTCAGTATAATCCGTCAAAATATTTTTTGTGATTGCGTTCTCAAAAAATCAGCCATTCGCGCAATCTGTCTGTCCAAACCTCAAGTAAATTCTATCTTACTGCTTTCAACTTGTTGAAATGTAACTATATGACACCTCAATTCTTCCGTCTCTAACTCATTGTTTTATCGAAAGAAATTCGTTTTCAGGTGCTTTTTTTTCGCTTGCCCTGGCCCTTCAATCGTCATATAGTACGTTTTTTATCAATTTGTGGGATTTTGTGGGGAAAAGTGGGAAATTGTGGGGATGAAGTGATGCTTCCAGGTCACTGATTTCCAACAGATTCCACCCCATCAACAGCATGTTCTCCGGTATTTCAACCATCAGTGTCGACGCAAAGGGGCGGGTAGCCGTGCCTGTGAATCTGCGCGAGCGGCTGGAAGAGGCGGGAGTGAGCAAGATGAAACTCACCGTTGATCCGGACCGGTGTCTGCTGATCTACCCCATTGAGAACTGGCGGGTTTTTGAGGCGAAGGTCATGGGGCTGTCCAATCTCGACCCGATTAACCGGGGGTTACAACGAACCTATGTGGGACATGCAACGGACATCGAGCTTGATGCCAACGGGCGATTTTTGGTGCCGCCGCTTTTGCGCGAGTACGCATCGATAGAAAAGAAGGCGGTCATTCTCGGGCAAGGCAACAAGTTTGAGATGTGGTCCAAGGAGCGTTGGGACGAAAAATTTAATGAGTACCCGGATTTGTTGTCGGGCATTTCGCTGGAGAGCTTGTCGGCAGCGGCACAAGAACTCTCTATTTGAGTGCCAGCGTGTCAATGAGTGAGGGTAACGCCGGGCACATTGCGGTGCTGCAGGCCGAAGCAATTGCCGCACTCGATATTCGGCCTGACGGGTGTTACGTCGACGGCACCTACGGACGGGGTGGTCATTGCGGTTTGATCCTGCAACAACTGGGGCCACAGGGTCGGGTCATTGCCATCGACCAGGATGCCGACGCTATCGCCGATGGCCGAACGAGGTTTGGTCACGAGCCACGGTTGTCATTGCATCACGACAACTTCGAGTCTCTGGCTCGCATTGTTGATACGCAAGGACTGTCTGGCGGTGTTGATGGGGTACTGCTCGATTTAGGGGTTTCGTCGCCACAGCTTGACAAGGCGGAACGGGGATTTAGCTTTGCCGGTGATGGAGCGCTCGACATGCGTATGGACACGGGCAGCGGACAAAGCGCTGCGCAATGGATAGCCACGGTGGAGGAGCAGGACTTGGCCATGGTGCTTCGTGACTATGGCGAAGAGCGTTATGCCAAACGAATAGCAAAGGCGATTGTAAAGGCGCGGGGTGATACACCGTTCACGTCAACGCTTCAACTCGCCAACACAATAAAAGAAGCGCATCCGCGATGGGATCATCATCGGCATCCGGCCACGCGCTCGTTTCAGGCGATCCGAATAGCGATTAATCGGGAGCTTGATGTTTTGCACACAGCGCTTGCGCGCAGTGTTGACGTATTAAAGCCGGGGGGCAGACTTGTTGTGATCAGTTTTCATTCGTTAGAAGATCGAATCGTTAAGCGCTTCTTGCGTGGCGATCGGCTTCGTCAGAATGTACCCCGTCATTTGCCTGCACCCGAGCAGGCACAAAACCCCCTGCGTGCGTTAAAAAAATCAACGCCCTCTGCTGAAGAAGTGCAAGCCAACCCACGATCACGCAGTGCTGTATTGCGGGTAGGTGAAAAAGTGAGCGTTGCCGTATGAATGTCAAACGGATGGGACCTGCGATCGCTTTGCTTGCTGCTGTGAATGTGTGCTCTGCGGTGGGTGTTATTTATATGAAACATTTAAGTCGACAGCAGTATATCGATATCAGTCAGCAACAAATGCTGATTGACGAGCTGGATGTTCAATGGAGTCAGCTCAAAATCGAAGAAGGTACGTTTTCATCACATGCATTGGTAGAGGGTGTGGCGTCTGATCGATTGAATATGGTGTTTCCGTCTCTGGGTGACACGATCATGATTGCTCACTGATATGGCCAGTCGACCCGACAATAACTGGATCATGCGACGGCGATTTGTGCTCGGTTGCTTTATGTTGCTGGCTGCCGGTTTGCTGGTGCGAGCCGTTCAGCTGCAGGTTTTTCAGCACGACTTTCTGCGTGGGCAGGGTGATCAGCGTCATCAGCGCACGGTCGCAATTCCGGCGCACCGGGGTGATCTGACTGATCGGCACGGAGAGCCTCTTGCGATCAGTACACCGATTCATAGCGTCACCGGTATACCGGAAGACCTGCTGGATGCTCGGGATCGCATCGCAGAAATTGCTTCGGTAATAGGTGTCAGCGCTGATGCTCTGTTGCAGCGAGTTGAGAAGGCAGCCAGTCGGCAGAGTGAATTCGTCTACCTCGCAAGACATGTGAATCCCGATGTTGCAGATGCCGTTCGGTCACTGCGTGTGCCCGGTTTGTCGTTAATGCGTGAATACCGTCGGTACTACCCGACCGGCAATGCATCTGCACATGTTGTGGGTTTTACAGACATTGATGATCGGGGTCGTGAAGGTATGGAGATGGCCTACGAGGACTGGCTATCGGGTAAGCCCGGACTGCGTCGGGTTGTCAGAGACCTGAATGGTCGTCAAATCGAAGGCATCGGTACATTACGTGAAGCCGAGCCCGGTCGTGACCTGGCTCTGAGCATCGACAAGCAATTACAGTTTTTTGCGGACCGTGCGTTGACCGAGGCTATTGAAGAGCACAAGGCAGAGTCTGCATCGATGGTGGTGCTTGATGTCGTGACCGGTGAAGTGCTGGCCATGGCAAACTACCCATCCTATAACCCCAATCGGGTCAGTGAACGCACCGGTGCGAAACAGCGAAACCGGTCTATCACTGATGTGTTTGAGCCAGGCTCAACCATGAAGCCCTTTACGATTGCTGCGGCATTGATGTCGGGTAAGTTTCAGACAGACGATATCGTCTACACCTCACCGGGTGCGTATCGTATCGGTAAATATGAAGTGCGTGATACCTCCGATTACGGATGGCTTGATCTCGGTGGCATCATCAAAAAATCCAGCAATGTCGGTGTCAGTAAGGTTGCAACCCAACTCGAGCCCACGCAAATGTGGTCGGTGTTTGATCAGTTGGGTTTCGGACATCCGACCGGCAGTGCTTTTCCGGGAGAAGTGGCCGGGTACTTTAACCACCCCACACTGTGGCATCACGTAGAGCAAGCAACATTGTCTTATGGCTACGGTATCTCAGTGTCTGCACTGCAACTGGCCAGAGCGTATGCGGCGATTGCCAATGATGGTGTGATGCCACAAATTTCCTTTGTCAAAGTGGGAACAGCGCCGGAGGGCGAGCAGGTTATGCCGCGTGAAATTGCCGCGCAGCTGCGTGTGATGTTGGAAGCTGCAGTATCGGATGAGGGTACCGGTAAGTTTGCCCGTATACCGGGCTATCGTGTCGCCGGTAAAACCGGTACCTCGCACCGTGCGCAACAGGGTGGTTATGCCGAAGATCGGTATGTGTCAGTGTTCGCAGGATTTGCACCAGCGTCCAACCCCCGTTTTGCGGCAGTGGTCGTTGTACATGATCCCACCGGTGGACAGCACTACGGTGGGCAGGTGGCAGCTCCTGTGTTTTCGTCGGTGATGGCTAACACACTTCGTCTGCAGGATATCGAGCCGGATAACGTGGCGACGGAACGCCTGCGTGCGGAATCAACCGACAAAGCACCTGTGCTGAAATTGCAGGAGGGTGACGCATCATGAGTCAGTCTGCCTCCACGATTGTGACCGCATCGTCAACGGTCACACTTGATCAGATTCTATCCGGATTCGATGCTGTTGCCGACGCTACGCTTGTGCCTGAGTCTTTAGTGATTACCGGTATGACATTAAATAGCCAAGCAGTAAAACCGGGGTTTGCCTATGTTGCATTGCAGGGTACAAAAGCGCACGGTTTGGATTATCTCGACGATGCGGTAGCACGGGGTGCCAGTGTCGTGTTGCTCGACAGGGCGACAACTCGAGATCTGTCTGCGGTGTCGTTGCCTGTTGTCAAAATACCGGACTTGGCGGAGTCTTTGGGTGCTTTGGCCTCTGCCTTTTATCACGACCCCAGTCGGCACCTGAGTGTGTGCGGCGTCACCGGCACAGACGGCAAAACGTCGGTTGCGCAGTTTATTGCGCAAGCGCTGACCAGTATGGGTATACGCACCGGTTACATTGGCACCATTGGTTGGGGTGTGGGTGATTCGTTGTTACCCAACCCGTTAACGACGCCTGATGCGATTACGCTGCAATCTATGATGGCGTCAATGAAGGCGTCTGGCGTCAGTCACGTGGTGTTGGAAGTGTCGTCTCATGCGCTGGTTCAAGGTCGGGTCAATGGTGTGGTGTTTGATGTTGCGGTGCTCACCAACCTGGGTCGTGATCATCTCGACTATCACGGTACGGTCGAAAACTATGCGCAGGCCAAACAAAAATTGTTTGTTTGGCCAGGTCTTAGCGGTGCCGTGTTAAATCACAATGATCGATTCGGTCAGACGCTGGCCTCGATGATCAATCCCGAAGTGCCGCTCTTGCGTTACTCGGGACATGCCGGTACCGATCGCGACGATGTGTCGCTGTCAGTGTCTGATGTGTCCTATACCGATGACGGTATGCGCTTCGTCTTGCACGATGCCAATCAGCGTTGGGTCGTCAATAGCAGTTTGATCGGACAGTTCAATATCGATAACCTGCTGGCCACATACGGCGCGCTTCGTACCTTTGGTATCAGCGCACCCGATGCTGCAATTGCACTGGATAAAGTGCGTGCTGTGCCCGGTCGTATGGAGCGCTTTGCCGTCAGCGGGCGAGCCAGTGTTGTGGTTGATTACTCGCATACACCACAAGCATTACAGGCGGCGTTAACGTCATTAAGAACACATTGTTCGGGCCGTTTGTGGGTGGTGTTCGGCTGTGGCGGTGATCGTGATTCAGGCAAGCGTCCGTTGATGGGTGATATTGCGGTGACTCATGCTGATCACGTTATCGTGACTGATGATAACCCCCGAACCGAGGCCTCTGACGACATCATTCGGGACATCCTGGCTGGTATGGATGCATCACAGCCTGCGATGCATGAACCTCATGTCATCGCTGATCGCGGCAAAGCGATTGACTATGCGCTTGAGAACGCTGTTGCCGGAGATTGGGTGCTGATAGCCGGTAAAGGACATGAGGATTATCAGATTGTGGGTCGTGAACGGTTGGTGTTCAGTGACCGTGCCACCGTGTGTCGGGCCTATGGTTTGGATGCACCACTCGCCGCAGGGGATGCATCATGAGTATTTCGTTGTTGTTAGCTGACTGTGCGAAAGCGATTGGTGGCGAACTACACAACGCCGGATCCCGCCCTTATCCGTTAAGTGCATTTAGCACCGATACGCGCACGATCACAAAAGGCGATACGTTTATCGCACTGACCGGCCCCAACCACGACGGTCATCTTCACTGTGATGCGGCAAAAGACGCCGGTGCTATTGCACTGGTGGTGAACCATCGTGTCGATTGTGATCTGCCTCAGCTGGTTGTGCCGGATACGCGCATTGCGTTGGGTATCATCGCCAAGCTGTGGTGTATAGAGCATCAGGTGCCGTTGGTCGCAGTGACGGGCAGTAACGGTAAAACCACTGTAAAAGAAATGATTGCGGCAATTCTTGGTGAACTTGGTGATGTGCTCGCAACCAGCGGTAATCTGAACAATGACATTGGTGTGCCTCTGACACTGCTGCGCCTGAATCCTTCGCACCACTATGCGGTGATTGAAATGGGCGCTAACCATCCGGGTGAGATTGGTTATTTGTCCAAACTGGCGTTGCCTGATATTGGTGTGATCACCAACATTTCGTCGGCGCATCTCGAAGGCTTTGGGTCGCTTGAAAATACAGCGGCGGCAAAATCTGAAATATTCCGTGGCGTTGATAGCAGTGGTGTTGCTATTTTGAACGCTGATGATGCGTTTTTTGGGGTCATGAAAGAAGCATCTTCGCACTGTCGGCAACTTACTGTAGGCATGTTGCCCGGTGCACAGATACGCGGTGGTTTTATAAAGGGTCGTTTCACGATCAACCTGAAAGGTCGCACCATACAACCTGAATTGCAGTTGTTGGGTCAACACAATCGGTTTAATGCCGTGATTGCAGCGGCGGTTGCCTATAGCTTTGATGTCAGTCCTGAGACCATCTGTCGCGGACTTGAATCCATGGAGCCGGTGCCAGGTCGTTTACAAAAGCAAGTGTGTGCCAATGGCGCTGTCATCATTAACGACACCTATAACGCAAACCCCGCATCGACCAAGGCAGCTCTTGATGTCCTGGCCGAGCAAGAGGGCAATCGTGTGTTCGTGTTTGGTGACATGAAAGAGCTTGGTGACGATGCTATTGCGTTGCATGCTGATATCGGCAATTACGCCCGTAAGGTGGGTATCCGGCATTTTTACAGCGTCGGTAGTCTTGCCGCGCATGCTGCTAATGCGTTTGGTGAGAGTGGTATCAGTTGCCTGACCAAAGAAGATCTCCTGGAACAACTGCATACCCACTGCAATGAGTTCGGTGTATTTCTCGTAAAGGGTTCGCGCGGGGCGCAAATGGAAGATGTTGTCGACGGACTGATGGCTCTGGATGACAACGGTGCCGAGGCGGGAGTTACGCTGTCATGATGCTGTTGTTGGGCGAGTGGCTAGCCAACGTCGATCAGGGCTTCGGTGTGCTGCAGTACATTACGCTGCGCGCTATCTTTGCGGCCTTAACGTCGCTGCTGGTGTGCCTTGCTGTTGGCCCCTCTTTGATTCGTTGGTTGGTTAACGCGCGGATCGGTCAGTCGGTGCGTTCCGATGGCCCCGAGTCACATCTGGTTAAAGCCGGTACGCCCACAATGGGTGGCGCCATGATTTTGGTTGCTGTCGCGGTGAGCACGGTGTTGTGGTCTGATTTGTCGGTACGCCAGGTATGGACAGTACTTTTTGTGACTATTGGATTTGGTGCTATTGGGTGGGTCGATGATTACCGTAAGGTCGTGCAAGGCAATTCTGACGGACTCTCCGCCCGCGAAAAACTGATCTGGCAAGCGCTGGTCGCGGGTCTTGCCGCCATATATATGTATGTCAGTGCGGCATCGGCACAAGAGACCAGCCTGATCGTGCCATTTTTTAAAGATGTTGTGTTGCCGCTGGGTCTGTTGTTTATTCCGCTATCTTTTCTGGTCATCGTCGGTAGCAGTAATGCGGTAAACCTGACCGATGGCCTTGATGGTCTGGCTATTTTGCCGTCGGTGCTGGTAGCTGCGGGACTGGGTTTAATTGCGTACCTCGCCGGTCACGCTGTATTTGCAGATTATCTACAGATTCCGAATATTCTGGGTGTGGGTGAGCTGACCGTATTTTGTAGCTCTCTGGTGGGTGCCGGACTGGGCTTTTTGTGGTTCAACACCTATCCGGCTCAAGTGTTTATGGGTGACGTTGGTGCATTGGCGATAGGTGCCGCGCTGGGTGTGGTTGCAATACTCGTTCGACAGGAACTGGTGCTGTTTATTATGGGTGGTGTATTTGTACTCGAAGCGGTGTCGGTTATTTTGCAGGTGGGTTCTTACAAGCTCACCGGCAAACGTATTTTTCGGATGGCGCCGATTCACCATCACTTTGAACTCAAAGGGTGGCCCGAGCCGCGCATTATCGTGCGCTTCTGGATTATCACCGTCATTCTTGTACTGGTGGGTCTGTCCACCCTGAAGATACGCTGATGGCAACGTTGATCAGTGAACATCAGAGTGGTCCGCGCAGAGTCGTTGCGACGTCGGTCGATGATGCGCCAGTGGATTGGGTGCTGTTGTTCCTGTTGGTGGGAATTGCGTTGATTGGTGCCGTGATGATCACGTCAGCGTCGATGCCGTTCGCAGAAAAAGCCTACGGCGATCCGTTCTATTTTGCCAAGCGCCAGCTGATCTTTTTGGCCATGGGTTTTACGCTTGCACTGATCGTCTTTCGGGTGCCGTTGGCTCGCTGGGAGCGGTTCGGCCCGGCCTTACTTATTTTTTCCATTATCTGTTTGGCGCTTGTACTGGTGCCGGGTATTGGTAAGGAAGTCAACGGCAGTCGGCGCTGGATTGATTTGGGTGTGATAACCGTACAGGTATCGGAGGCGGTGAAGTTATTCATTATTGTTTATCTGTCCGGGTATCTCGTGCGTCGTGGTGAGCTTGTGCAAAACACCCTCGGCGGGTTTGTCTATCCGTTGGTGCTGATTTTGGGTGCGAGTGCGCTGCTCTTGCTGGAGCCGGACTTTGGTGCTGCGGTGGTTATTGTCGGCACCTCCATGCTGATGCTGTTTATTGCCGGTGCACGGATGTCGCAGTTCGTGACACTGATGTTGTGCCTGACAGTGATCGGTTACCTGTTGATCTGGACCTCAGAATATCGACTGTTGCGTTTTGCAAGCTTCCGTAATCCCTGGGCTGATCCGTTTGGCAGTGGGTTTCAGTTGTCTCAATCATTGATTGCTATAGGCAGTGGTGGCTGGTCGGGAGTCGGTCTCGGTAATAGCGTGCAGAAACTCTTTTACCTGCCTGAAGCACACACTGATTTTGTATTTGCCATTTTGTGTGAGGAGCTGGGATTACCCGGTGCACTATTTGTGATAGCGGTTTTTGCGTTTGTCGTTTGGCGCTGCTTTATGTTGGCTAAACGCGCCCATGAGCAGGGAAATCGTTTTGCCGGATTTTTAGCCTTGGGTATTGGCTGCTGGATAGGGCTGCAGTCTTTTATCAATATTGGCGTGAACATGGGTGTACTGCCAACCAAAGGTATTACGTTGCCCATGATGAGTTACGGTGGCAGTAGTGCGCTGATTTTCTCGTTTGCATTTGCGGTGTTGATTCGTGTTGATTATGAAGTGCGCGCGCGAGCGTTTCAGGATCTGAGTCGACGGGTTCGTGTGCGGGAGGCTAACGCATGAGCACCAGAACGGACGCCCCCGTGATGATTGCAGCCGGTGGTACTGGCGGACATGTCTATCCGGCATTGGCAGTTGCGCGCGTGTTACAGGAGTCAAATATTCCGGTGGTTTGGATGGGTACCCGTCAGGGACTCGAAGGGCGGGTTGTGCCTGCCGCAGGTATACCGGTTGAGTGGATTACCGTGGCAGGTCTGCGTGGAAAATCCATCCGCGACACAGTGCTCGGTCCCATTAAATTGATACGCGCTGTTTATCAGGCTTTTCGTGCATTCAGGCGTCACCGTCCACGGGCCGTATTGGGCATGGGTGGCTTTGTTGCCGGCCCCGGTGGATTGATGGCGTTACTGACCCGCAAACCGTTGGTCATTCATGAACAAAATTCCGTAGCCGGGCTAACCAATCGATTGCTCAGTCGTTTCGCCTCCCGGGTACTCACCGCTTTTCCGAATGTGTTTAAAACGCTGGGTCGGGCAGAGCATGTCGGTAATCCGGTGCGCCGTGATATCGATCGGTTAGGCAGCACACGTACGGGTTCGTCCGATAGCGCACACTGCCATGTGTTAGTGGTTGGAGGCAGCCTTGGTGCCCGCTCGCTCAATCGAACCGTACCTGAAGCGTTGTCTCTGGTGGCGCCGTCTACCGGGCGGCCATTATCGGTCTGGCATCAAACCGGTGCTGCCG
>CALDUO010000242.1 GCA_937923745.1 uncultured Granulosicoccaceae bacterium | reverse complement strand
CGGCTGGCCGATGTCAGCTATGCCACTGTCGACAGGCTCGTGAACAAACGCGGTGGTGTTGCCGATAAATCGCGGGTCAAAATTGAGTCTGCGATTGCAGAGCTTGGTTATCAACGTAACATTGCAGCGGCTAATCTCGCCCGAAAAAAGTTCTATAACTTCGCGTTCGTCATTCCAACCGGCAGTAACGCTTTTTTTGATCGTGTGCGTGCTGAAATTGCGTCTGCTATTGATGCGCATCGTACCGAATACGCGCCCATTGCCATTCATGGTGTCGATGCTTTCGACCCCAAGGCGCTCAATGCGGTTCTGCAAAAACTCATCCGTCAAAAAGTCCATGGTGTGGTGCTGGTTGGTTACGACAGTCCCGATATCCGTAAAACCATTACCAAGATGCGCAAGGCTGGCATTGTAGTGATGATGTTGGTGTCAGATATCGCCAATCTCGAACATGATGGTTATGTGGGCATCGATAACACCGTTGCCGGTAAAACTGCTGGCAGAATTTTGGGGTTGGCTCACGGACAGGGACGCGGAAAAATACTCCCTGTGATGGGTTCAACCAGTGCCCGTGATCATGTCGAGCGTTTCGATGGCTTCAGACAACTGATTGAAAGTAAATACGGCAATATCAGTTTATGTAAAACATTGGAGTGCTTTGATCGACGAGACCTGATGGAAAAAAAAGTACGGGCAGCATTAAAAAAAGAACCTGGCATTACGGCTATTTATTCAATTGGCGCCGGTAATGCGGGGTTACTCAAAGTGTTCGAAGACAAACAAGACCAGCGACCTATCATCGTGGCTCATGAGCTGGTATCGCATGCACGCGCAGCCCTTGAGACTGGCGTCATTGATTTTGTGATCGATCAGCGCCCTGAAATCGAGGTTGCCACAGCGCTTAAAATTATGCGGGCAAAAATTGACGGGTATACCAGTGAAATGCCCAAAGAAATTACCCCGGAGATATTTGTGGCAGAGAATCTGCCGCCAGCTCCACAATAACCCTAACCTAAAAAACAACAAGACGTTAGTCACCCTTAGTTCGAAAACCACGAGAGACCGCTATGAAAACAATGCAAGGGCCAGCGCTATTTCTAGCGCAGTTTGCCGGAGACGAAGCTCCCTTTAATTCTTGGGATGCCATTACAAAATGGGCTGCAGACTGCGGCTATAAAGGTGTGCAGGTGCCAAGCTGGGACGGTCGCCTTATTGACCTGAAACAGGCCGCAGAGAGCAAAGACTACTGCGATGAATTTCGGGGTGTGGCCAGAGAAAACGGTGTCGAAGTCACCGAGCTGTCCACGCACTTACAGGGTCAGTTGGTTGCAGTACATCCTGCCTATGACGAGGCGTTTGACGGTTTTGCTGCCCCCGAGGTTCAGGGTAACCCGAAAGCACGTCAGGCATGGGCGGTAGACCAGGTAAAAATGGCCATCTCTGCCTCCAAAAACATGGGTATCGGTGCCCACGCAACATTCTCTGGGGCATTGGCATGGCCTTATCTGTATCCGTGGCCACAACGACCGGCTGGTCTTGTCGAAACTGCCTTTGACGAACTGGCCAAACGTTGGCTGCCACTACTTAACCACGCTGACGAAAACGGTGTTGATGTGTGTTACGAAATTCATCCCGGCGAAGACCTGCATGACGGGGTAACTTTCGAGATGTTCCTGGAGCGTGTTAACGGACATGCACGGGCCAACATGCTGTACGACCCGTCTCACTATGTGCTGCAGTGCCTTGACTACATCGACAACATTGATATTTATAAAGACAGAATCAAAATGTTTCATGTTAAAGATGCCGAGTTTAATCCAACGGGGCGTCAGGGTGTCTACTCCGGTTATCAATCATGGGTTGATCGTGCCGGACGCTTTCGTTCGTTGGGTGATGGGCAGGTCGATTTTTCGGCAATTTTTGCCAAGATGGCAGCCAATGATTTTGATGGCTGGGCTGTGGTTGAGTGGGAATGCTGTTTGAAACACCCGGAAGACGGTGCACGTGAAGGTGCGCAGTTTGTAGCCGATCATATTATTCGTGTGACCGAACGTGCGTTTGACGATTTTGCCGACACAGGCACAGACGACGCCGCCAACCGCAAAATGCTGGGGATCTAACCATGAGTAGCAACACTTCAGTTCGCCCCATCCGTTTGGGTATGGTTGGTGGTGGCAACGATGCGTTTATTGGTGGTGTTCATCGAATTGCTGCACGGCTTGATAACCAGTTCGAACTGGTCGCGGGTGCGCTGTCCTCATCCAGTGAAAAGGCCAAGGCATCGGCCGAAGCGTTGGGTCTTGATTCGACACGCAGCTACGCTAATTTTGAAGCTATGGCGCAAGCGGAGTCACAGCGTGAAGACGGCATTGAGGCGGTATCTATTGTCACACCCAATCATGTACATTTCGATGCCGCCAAACCTTTCCTTGAGTGCGGTATACACGTTATTTGCGACAAACCGTTAACAGCAACGATGGAGCAGGCTGCGCAAATGGAAAAAGCGGTGCAGTCGTCCGACTCACTGTTTGTGCTGACCCACAATTACACTGGTTACCCCATGATCCGTCAGGCGCGTTCCATGATCGCCGAAGGCGCCATCGGTAAAGTCCGAATCGTACAGGCAGAATATCCGCAGGACTGGCTGACCAGCCCACTCGAAAAAGAAGGACTCAAGCAAGCCGAGTGGCGAACCGACCCGGCACGTTCTGGTGCAGGCGGGTCAGTGGGTGATATCGGTACTCATGCCTATAACCTCGCGTGTTTTGTCACCGGCCTTGAGGGTGAGGCGTTGTTGGCCGACCTGCAATCATTTGGTGACGGGCGGGTGTTGGACGACAATGCCAATGTACTTCTGCGGTTTGACGGTGGTGCGCGCGGCATGTTGTGGTGTTCCCAGGTTGCACCCGGTAACGACAACGGCTTGAAACTGCGGGTGTATGGCGACAACGGCTCTTTTGAATGGTCCCAGGAGGATCCCAATTACCTGTGGTGCACCGTACATGGTCAGCCCAAGCAGTTAATTCGTCGGGCCAGTGCCGGTTTTCATCCCAGCGCCGAGGGCAGCTCGCGCATACCTGCCGGTCACCCGGAAGGCTATCTTGAGGGGTTCGCCAATATCTACAAAGATACCGCCGATGCCATCCGTGCCATGCAGAGTGGTACAGCGCGTGACGATGCTATGGGTTTGTTGCCTGGCCTTTCCCAAGGTTTGTCGGGTATGAATTTTATTGATGCCTGCGTGCGCTCATCGAAAGACAATGCCAGTTGGGTGGCGTTAAAGTAGCTGGCTTCTTGGGCGCGGAGTGAGGGTTGGCGTGTACTCGGCGAAGGTATAACACGTTATGATAAAGAGGCGCATTGGTCGTTGGATGCGCTTCGTATCCTGTCAATAAGTGCAGGGCAAGCCATACTGCTTGCCCTGCCGCCTGCCTTGCCGCCTGCCTTGTCTCCTGCTTTGCAGCTGGCCTTGACACTGTGAACGCTGGTCTGCTTGATTCACGAGGGCGACCACGGCGTTAGCAATACATGGGATGTTAATTCGGAATAGTAGTTTTCGGTACTCAGTGATGAATCTCGGACACTGTTTTCCGTCCACCTTCTCAAGTTCACTACCTCCTGTTCACTACCTCCTGTTTACTGCCACTGGCGAAGCGCTGTTACAGCTCGCCCGATTGCGCTCATCCCACCAGAACAGCGTTGGGTCTCGCTCGGCAGAACAATCGGCCGAAGTTAATGTCAAGGGTGCTCCGCCCGTAGAGACACCCTTCATGAATAAAGCAGGCTAATGCCCTATCCGGAGTTACCTGAAACCCATTAAAAAGCCCCTGTTAAGTAACAGGGGCGTCGCACTGTTCTACCAAGGGTTGCAGACTTATGCTGAATAGAATCTACAACACGCCAAAGTCATACTTGTAGGTGGCGCGTATGATGGTCTCACTGTCGGCTTCGGTGCCATCATCAATAACCTGATACTCAAAGTACATCAGTGAGTCGTCGCCGAGGCCCAGTGTGTAGCCCAAGGTGCCGAAGAACGGGTCGCTGGAGCTGCCATCATCTGTGACGTTCAATACGGTATAGAAGCTGCCCAGTGTGGCCGAGACAGTAGTATTGGATACATCGTCGTTGGCAAACGCAAAGTCGCTGTCGGCAAACTGTAAACCCAATGCAAGTCCGACTGGACCGACGCTGCCTTTGGCGATAGCACCTACCAACGTGCCGCCTTCATCTTCGCCTTCGTCCGCTCTGATAGAGGTAGCCAGTCCCACCAATACCGGACCGGCATTGTAGTTAAAGCCGAACTCCAGTTCGTCGGCAGGATCATTGCCATCATCATTGTTGTTGCCTTGCAGCGATGCTGAATAGTTAAACGCACCAGTGCTGCCACTGTATTTTAATACGCGTGTTTCTCTGGCACATTCAAACTGCGTCCAGCAGCTACCCCACCAGGCAATATCTGTGTGTCCCGAGACAAGATCATAAAAGGCAGCATACTGAGCGCCCACTTTCACTTTGCCGAAATCACCGGCCAAGCCGGCCCACAGGTGCCGGGTTCGGTCTGCGCCTGAGTTTCCGCGGCTGTTTTGATCGGGGTTTATGCCAAGCTCGATATAACCAATACCAGTCAGGCCATTGTCGTATTCCTGTTTGCCGCTCCATTTGATGCGTGAACCAAAGTTGCTGATGGAAAAGTCGCTGTCGGTTGTTTCGTTGTCAACAAAAGTAGCGCCAATGCGAATGCTGGCTGTCAGATTACTCTCTGCTGCAACGGTTATTGCTGCAGGAGCGAAGAGTGATATGAGTAGCAGTGCTTTTAACAATTTCATGAAGTGCCCCGTATTTTTGCCCGAATTAAAAGTTCTGAGGAAACCTTGCCTCTGGTCAACCGTCTTAATTAACCATCTTTGGACGCGCTGTATGACAAACGAAAAAGCTGTCCGTCTGGCAAGGTTCTCAAGTTCCGACTGCGATTAATCAAATGCAGTTCCTGTCTGCGCTGCTTAAAATTCTTCATAGTAGTAATCACTAAATTCCATGGAACAAAAGGTCAGCGCTGCAAAAAGTGCAGTGACAAACTATTGATGCCTATGGCGTGTCATGCTGGCAGTGTGTAAGCAATATTTGACGAGCATTACTTTCCATCACGGCAGTCGCGGCAATAGTTCGCTCAGGTCCATTTTTGTCTTGTGTTGGGTTGGCGGTTCCTGAAACCGGAGATCAGGTCGGGGTATCTTCCGGGTCAGTCGTCGAAAAGACCAATCACATCACAAGGATAGGCATCGACAACCGTGTCGGATGTGCGG
>CALDUO010000241.1 GCA_937923745.1 uncultured Granulosicoccaceae bacterium | reverse complement strand
CTGCATGAGCAATATGAGGCAGCCGGTGCCACGATTATTCAGGCGCCCATTAACTACAGTTGGGGCATGCGGGAGATGAATGTTGAAGACCCCGACGGGCATCGTCTCAGAATAGGCCAAAACACCGAAGAGCCACCCGACGGCATACCGTTACCGGAATAAATGTCTCAAGCGTATAAGTATCCCACTCTATGACACTGAACCCCACTGACATAAGCTGGCAATTCGCCAGGCTGGCAGACATTGATGTGTTAACGTTTCACGATGTGGCCAAGCTCCGCGTTGATGTATTTGTCGTGGAGCAGGCTTGCATTTACCCGGAGTTCGATGGGATTGATGCACGCGATGATACTTGGCATATCATGGGTAAATATCAACAGCAGACTATCGCCTATGCGCGGGTAATGGGGCCACAAGAGGCACCCGCTGATCAAAGCGTGCACATAGGTCGTGTGTTGGTGGCGCCTGACTACCGAGGCCGTGGTGTCGCCCGTGTACTATTCCAGCAGGCGATGGAGCAGGCAGCGCAGCAATGGCCGGCTCACGACGTTGCATTAAGTGCACAGGTGCAAGTCACCGGTTTTTATGAGTCTTTTGACTTTAAAAAAGTATCGGAAGTCTATATGGAAGATGGTATACCGCACGTAGATATGGTGCGAAAAACATAAAACAGCGTTTAACACTTAACTACTCATAGGGGTTTGAGATGGAAGACCACATTAAGAAAGTCATGAAAGAGTCCACCGAAGAGCTGAAAAAGCTCCAAGACAGACTCGAAGACCTGATTGAAGACTTGCCAGAGGAAACAGCCGAGGCACGCGAGCGTTTTAAGGCATCAGCCGAGCGCGTCAAAGAAAAACTGGAGGCAGCAGCCGGAAAAGCCGAATCAACTGCAGAGGAGGCACAGCTACAGGCACACTTGGGTGTCATGGATGCGCACGACAAACTGGACTCTTTCCGTGCAGTCTTTGACGAGTATCTTCAAAAAGCTGCTGAAAAATCCGACACCGTGCTGGACGAGGCACAGCTGCAAGCGCACCTGGCCAAAATGGAAGCCGACGACTTTTTTGAAACACGTGGGCCAGAAGTGATGGCGCAGTTCAAACAGTCGGCTGATGCCATGCAGACTCTGGCAGAACAGGCAGCCGGTGAACTTAAAGAGCAGTTCAGCAAATGGAATGACCTTCTGAAAAAAAGTCGCTAGCCTGCCTGATTCATGCAGGTTTAGTCTCCACTGGCGGAGCACCTGGCCAGATCATTTGATTGGGTGAGACACAAAGCTGGGTGAGACTCAAAGCGTTTCTATCGGTTGTGCTCAATCGGGCGAGCTGTATAGGCGCAGTGCTTGTGGTGGTGAACAGAAAGCAGTGGGTAAGATTTATCACTGATTCCAAAAGCCTTATAGTCCACGTTAAGCTCCGATGCGTTGTTCGCACTATAATCGCCCCCGTGAGTCAGGCTGGTTGGCCACCGAAACAGAGATGCACGAGAGGTTAGTGTTATTCCACGGTAGTGTAGACACGAGACACTATAGCTGTTCAGGGTAACGCGTAATCAAAAACAGAGCTTTTGGATTTATACAGGTTATTACATGAATAAACCCTTATTTAAGACAGGTCTGATCGGTACTGCGTTAACAGCGGTGTGTTGTTTTACACCGTTGTTGGTTGTGGGGTTTGGTGCTGTGGGCCTGGCTGCGGTGGTGGGGTGGCTCGACTACGTGCTGTTGCCGCTACTGGCACTCTTTGTCGGGATAACGCTCTATGCCTTACTCACACGTCGAAACGAAGAAGATCAACCAGAGAACCCGTCATGACCGAATCTGTCGCGTTGCAGTCAACACTCACCTGTCCGCAATGCCAGCATCAAAAGCGTGAGACCATGCCCACCGACGCCTGCTGGTTCTTCTATGAATGTGAATCCTGCGCCACGGTATTAAGACCCATGCAAGGACACTGTTGCGTATTTTGTTCGTACGGCGATGTTGCCTGTCCGCCCATTCAGCAGGCCGACGAGTCAGGCGAAGGTACGAGTTGCTGTTAACGATAAAAAAACAGCCTGCGGTGTTGTTGGATATTGTGATGTTTGAAGAGGGTTTTGCGGCACTACCTGCCGTGATTGGCAGGTAGTGGTGTAACTAAAGTGCTCTGATGAACTTACTTATTATTTTCTTTCTCAACCAAGTCGTTAATCACTTGGATCACACCGGCGTTGGAGCCTGCGCGTGAGACGCTGGTGAGATATTTACCGTTGACGACTATGGCCGGTACGCCGGTTATTTTGGCGGCTTGAGCGAGTTCTATGCTGCGGTTTAGTTTGGTGTTTACAGCAAACGAGTTCATCGCTCCCAGAAATTTCTTTTCGTCAACGCCGAGTGTTGCAGCCAGCTTGGCTATTGCGGCGGGCTTACGCATGTTTCCTTTTTTGTTGGGGCCGTGAATTGCATCAAACATGGCTTGTACAAATTCGTCTTCAATGCCCAATACCTGCGCTGCATAAAATCCGCGTGAGTGTGACTCCCATGCAGGGTTTAATGGTGGTGCTTCGCGAACGAAAGCAGCGTGGTCTGGTTTTGTCTCGCGCCACGACTCAATTGCCGGGTCAAACGAATAGCAGTGAGGGCAGCCAAGCCAAAAGAATTCGATGACTTCAACTTTGTCGCCAGAGCTTGTGTTGAAGGCTGGCGTAATTTCATCGTAGCCGCCGGCAGCGCTC
>CALDUO010000240.1 GCA_937923745.1 uncultured Granulosicoccaceae bacterium | reverse complement strand
CGACTCCACCGGGTATTCCAGCGCCTGCCGTCTTCACGGGTCAAAATGGCCGACACCACAACGGGTTGACCGTACCGCTCTGACGCCGCCAATAACACAGGCTCATCCCCTGACTGCATGGTCTCAGGCTGGACGGCCTGTGTGTCTTCGAGATCCAATGCCGGAAAATAGGTAGTAAACCCAACACCACCGGCTAGCTCTCGCGCACGGTTCATAATGTTCACGCCGTTCTCGCCACCGATCAAAATAGAGCGCTCTCCGTCAACAATTAACATCCACACCAACGCGGACTGTGGCGCAACGTCATTGGTGGGTGCTGCTGCCGCTGGCGCTGTTGTTTGACCTGACTGCTGGGCCTGAGCCACCAACTGTTGTATGGATTCCGGCGGGAAACCGACACTGAGCCAATGTGTGGCCACCCCCGTCTCGCGCACCCGACTCGTCTTTGCATTCTGTTCCGTCAGTACATCCGTTGACTCAAAAGGCCGTGCGCTGACCTGAAGCACCCAGTTTTCTGCTGACCTCAACGCATCCAGCACCTGCTCGCGCTCCAGCACGGATCTGTCGCCACCGGTACGACGCGCCTCTCGCAAAATAACAATGCGCATCGCCGAACGGTATGCCACCGATTCTTCACTGGTCGTTTTTCCGTTGATGGCCACCGTCACGTCATAGTCCTCGGCGTGTAGCACCGGACTGCAGAGCAACAGGATCAGTGACAGCCAAATACAACGGATACAGCAACGGACAACGCTCTCAGACACAACCGCACCCGGTTGATCACTCCGTGCACGAACCACTCTATAAATCAGTGCGCTACCGCGCACGTGTCTTCGCCGGTGCACTCGTGCCGTTGTTAACCGTGTCATATCGTGTTGGTTCAACTGGATTACTCCTTACAATCGGGTTGAGTCAGGAGAGGCGGACTGACAGATCAACCTTCCCCGGGGTGGAGTATACTACTGCCATGCAGACAAATGACCCAGACACGGCACTCACCTACAGAGACGCCGGTGTAGATATCGAAGCCGGAAACTCACTGGTCGATAGAATTCGGCCAGCCGTAAAGTCTACCTCTCGCCCCGGACTCCTCGGCGGCATTGGCGGATTTGGCGGCCTGTTTGAAATGCCAACTCACAAACCTGACGGCACACCCTACACAGCCCCTGTCATGGTCTCCGGTACCGACGGCGTGGGCACCAAACTCCGGCTGGCCATCGACGCCAACCGACACGAATCTATCGGTATTGATCTTGTCGCCATGTGCGTAAACGATATCGTTGTCAGTGGCGCAGAGCCGCTGTTTTTTCTCGACTATTTTGCATCCGGGCATCTCGATGTGGACCGTGGCGCAACCATTATTGAAGGTATCGCCGAAGGCTGTCGACAGGCAGGCGCGGCACTGGTTGGCGGAGAGACCGCCGAAATGCCCGGCATGTACCATGGCGATGACTACGATCTGGCGGGCTTCGCTGTCGGTATCGTCGACAAACCCGACCTGATCGATCCATCGTCCGTGACACCGGGCGACGCCATCATTGGCTTGGCATCGAGCGGCCCGCATTCGAATGGTTTCTCGCTCATTCGTGCCATTCTCGAAAAAGCGCAACAGCCACTCACTACAGCACTGAATGCCGAGACAACATTGGTCGATGCGCTGATGGCTCCCACCCGCATTTACGTAAAATCACTGTTGGCAGCACGACAGCATGGCATCCCGATCAACGCATTGGCCCATATTACCGGTGGTGGCTTAACCGAGAATATTCCGCGCGTATTGCGTCCGGGCCTGCAGGCGCAGCTCGACAGCCAGAGTTGGAAACAGCAGGACATTTTTGCATGGCTACAACTGCACGGAAATGTGTCAACCGAAGAAATGCATCGTGTTTTTAACTGCAGTATCGGCATGGTCGTGATCGTGGATACCGACGTGGCCGACACCACCGTACAGCTGTTTAACGAACTGGGAGAGTCTGCCAGCGTCATCGGGCGCATAGCAGAATCTGACAGCAGCTCGCCTGCCTCCATCGTCATCAGCTAGCCTTGGCCGATTCGCTGTCACTGGTTGTTCTTATCTCGGGGAGAGGCTCGAACCTCGGCTCGCTGATCGCAGCGTGTACATCGGGGCAAATCAACGGCCGTATCACCCACGTTATCAGCAATGTCCCGACCGCCGGTGGCCTGGCTTTGGCAGAAGACGCTGGCATTCCTACCAGCGTGGTTGATCACACACGCTTTGAGTCCCGCGAGGCGTTCGATCAGACACTGAACGCCACGATACGAAAAAAACCCACCGATATCGTTGTGCTGGCAGGCTTTATGCGCATTCTGACCGAACAGTTTGTGCGCAGCTGGCAACCTCGAATGATCAATATTCACCCCTCGCTGCTACCGCTGTATCCAGGTTTAAACACGCATCAGCGGGCGATCGATAACGGCGATGCCCATGCAGGTGCCAGCGTGCACTTTGTTACGCCTCAGTTAGATGGCGGCCCTGTCATTGTGCAAAGCCGTGTAGATATTGAAGCGAACGATACGGCAGTTACACTGGCACGACGTGTACTAACAGGTGAACATGTCATTTTTACACTCGCACTTGAGTGGATCTGCAGTGGCCGGGTTGTATGCCACAATAACAGCGTCATGCTCGACGGAAACCCAATCAGGACTCCGCCTTGCATTTACAGAGAACAATTGCTCCCAGACGGAATCGACCATGGATAATCAACCGAGGCACACAATGCTCAATCAAAACACTGCCAAAGGCCGACCGGGACTGGTCGTCTCCCTCATGGTCACACTTCTGCTGTTGTTGTGCTCCCCATCACACGCCCAAACGCTGCCGAGCGATATCACCCCGTTCGAAATCGAATATGAAGTGGGCAACAATTTGATCAGTGCCGGTAGCGCGACCCTGTCGCTTACCCGCAAAGACGACGAATGGGTCTACAGCCTGACCACCAAACCCTCGGGCATTTTTAAGCTCACCGGAAAAGGCAAAATTCAGGAAATCAGTATCATCAATGTCACTGACGAAGAGAGCCTGCAGCCAAGCCGCTACACCTACCGACAGGACGAAGAGGCCAAGCGCAGCGTTGACGCTTGGTTTAACTGGGACGACAACGAGCTGACGTACAAAAAACGGGGCGAAGAAGTGGTTGAAGAAATTCGCGACCCGATCATGGACCGACTGTCGGTCACACTGGCGATCATGGAGCAGTTGCGCGAAGGATTCACCCGCGCAGAACTGCAGGTATTTGACAACGGTCGCGTAAAAACGGTGGTATTCGACAACGAAGGCACCGAAACCATGAACACGAAGCTTGGCAGAGTTGAGGTTGTCAGGGTCCGAAGCTACAACAAAGAGCCCTCCCCGTCACGCGAGACCATCACGTGGTTTGCCAAGGACTTCGACTTTGTACCGGTCAGAATTGAACAACACAAACGCGGCAAACTGGTCGCCCGGCTTAATTTGAGAAAACTCAGAAATTCCGAGCCTTAAATTGGGCGCTCGATTGCCAATTGGGATGGCCCGAGACATTGGATTATGATCTCGCAACTACGTTAAATTGCGAGATCACGTTCAAGAATCATCACACCTCACGCGTAACCCGCACCCGTAATGCCTGCCTAACCTCAGTGATGCTGCCTGATGCTTCGCGGACACTCCGCTTCAGCCCCGCGCATAACTTACAGGGTCTGAAAGCCCGCTAGGCTGCCTTTAAACGTATAGCCAACTCAGGTTGATCGATACTATGGCCAAACTGTTCTCTAACCATGTTGAAGCTTTGATCAGGGAATATCGAGACAGCAAAGTCCAAAATCTGCGCAAGCGTATAGGCTTGAGTTTCATCGAGACCAGCTGTTTTATAAATATGATTAACTCCCTTCAGAATAAAACCGACTCCCTTATCATCACCTGAATACAGAGGGTATTGAAGCGTCAAAAGTTTATTGACTCTTTCTTCTCTAAACGCAATATTGTCCAGCCGGACCCGGATACAATCCATTTGCTTGTCGTACTTTGCGTAGGGCTTGAAGACACCAATCTCGACACTGACATCGACACTGGCATCGACACTGGCCTCGGCAGCCAAATCGATAATCTTCGCCTTGATTTCTTGAGCACTCACTGTGTGTTCATCCATAATTTATTTCACGCCAATTTCTGATACTGCCCGAATAATCGGACTTGCTGTCGCAGACCCTATCCGTTCGTAATAACGATCAACCCGATTTATTGGAGCACCTATCAAAGGGCCATCGGTTTTTTTGATCCAGCTCCAATGCTCGATCCACCCCGAAATTTCCGGACACAGAGTTTTGTGCTTGATATTTTCTGTAATGACTACAACAAATACGAAGCCTGCTGGCGGCGGAATTCTCACTATGTCACCAGCGGACCAAATGTAATTATCTGTTGCTCTCCAGGTGAGAACGTACTTGCTCTCATCGGCGTTTTTATTCTCGTCTGTCGGTAAAGGCCTTGCTATGCCTTTGCAACAGTGAACAGCCTCACAAAGTCTGGCTTCGATCATTCCATATTATTGCGCCAGCATATCCATCTCACCGCTTGCCATAAGTTCGATCAGCCGTGACTGCGGCATTGCGTATTCGAGGCTGAGATCACGGTTAACGAGGCCGGGGGCATTTGTTAACGTGTATTCCACTCCGTCGGACAGCTTTATCTTCCTGGACAAATTGCACCTGATTCAAACTATAGTTAAGGCGAACTCACACCACCGCAAATGCCAAGAAAATTACAATGTCATAACGACGATGATCGCCTGCGGAGACTGAATTTTGCCGTAACACGCTATGCTTGCTGGGCAACCATGTTATCTAACAAACAGACACCCCGGTGTTTGCAAAAGTGAGAATCGCTGGATGATCTGCACATTTTTGACTACGGCCTATCCCGAAAATGCGGTCAGCCTGGAATTCGAGAGGATAGACGTTTTGTGGGGATCGCTCTGAGCCACTTGGAAAGTAGCGTGTGAGAGCCCAGGGAAGGGTTGTCGCTCCAGCGGATCGCCGCTAAAACTGCTTTTCGAACACTGCCCGCAAGCGATAATCGGGCTCTTCAGGGCTGTCGAGCAGGTCGCTGTCCATCGGTACTTCAAGCTGGGCGGCGAATGTGAATCCGGGGTTTTGCCAAAACAGACTCGGATTTAATGACCACTCGCCTTTTTCTGCAAGATCGGTTTCGTCGAAGCTGCTTTGCACATCAAAATTGCCGCGGATCGAGAAAAGCCATAGCGGGTCGTACGCGCCTTCGCCTGTCCATTTCATGCGACGGCCCGTTGTTAAATCAAAAGACAGCACCTCCGACGCATCGCGAATGGGGCTATCGTTGTTGAACTGTCCGAGTCTGACGTCGAGCCCGCTGTACCAGACTCTGCCAAGCCGGCCGTAAGACAAGCCCAGCTGACTGCTGCTGACATACGCCGTGCCGTTGATGTCTTCGTCTTCATGTTCGATACGGACGTCGGCTGAGTAAGACAGACCGGAGTATATGGACGGCACAGATTCTTCGGGACTGTAACGGCCCGACAGCTTCGACACGACGGCGATCTCGGGGTTGGCAAACACACCACCTAACCCAAAAGCACCGGAGCGGGAAAATTCAAATTTACCGGGTGACAATTTAAACGACAGACTGGTCTCGATGTCCCGCGGGGCTTTGGGCTGCGTGGACACAACTTCATCAGCGGTTGGGTCGGAGCGCGTAAACTGAATGGGCCCCATTGCTCGCCAGTCGATAATGTCGTCAGGTTTGTTATCGCCCGCTGCATCATCAAAAGCCAAACCACCCATCGACAATGTTGGCAGTGCTCCGGGTGCTTGCTCGGCATCGCTGGCATGAGCCGCACCAAACAGCATTAACATCAGCAGTGGCAAACCACCTAACGGCACGATTCGGCGAAGCATGGTGTGTTTGTGGTAAAGGGATGACGGTGTTGCAGCGACACCGTGAGCTGATTGAGGCTTGCCTTGAATCGACCGACAGTCGTGCTGCCGATATTCGTGTGGCGCGTCGTGTTGACCAGCGTTGTATTGACCAGCGTTGTATTGACCAGCGTCTGGATAGTCAGCGTTTGGGTGGGTCGGGTCGTTGTGGCGCGCAGGCAACAATTGGAGGACCGGCTCTGAAAGCCGTCCTGCTGCGATGTATCGAAACACACGCCCTAATTGTAGGTTTATTTGACTCATACCACCGCAACCCCGTGTCCGCGTCATCGCGCAGCACACGGCAATGACCCTCCTTTAGACCATTACATTAGACTCTGATTGTAGCAAAAAAACAACAACAGATTCTAAAGGGACACCGCCGAATGGGATATAGTTCCCGGTAATACCACCATCATGTGGCGAAGGAGCCGGGGTTTGACCACACAAAACGAACGCAACGACCCAGAGTTAGCAGCTGACGACAATGACCCTAACGACGACTTCGATGAGGTCAGCAAAAGCCAACGCAAACGCGAAGCTGCCGACATTACGCGGCTGGGCCAGACACTCGCGTCACTGTCCGGATCCGAGTTGGACTCTCTGGGCTTGGATGACGCGATACGCGGTCATGTTGAAGATTTGCAGAAAATCACCAGCAACGGCGCCCGCAAACGTCAGACGCTGTTTCTGGGCAAACAGCTCCGCGCAATCGATGTTGAACCGATTATCGAGGGCCTGGAGAAGATCAGACTCTCATCACATGCAGAAACCCGACGCCTGCATTTGGCGGAGTCGTGGCGCGATCAGCTACTCGGCCGACTACCCGACGGCTCTGCGTTGCCTCCGTCTGTCAGTCCCCCGGACGCAGCGCTGACTGCTTTTTTGTCAGAACACCCACAAGCTGACCGACAATTGCTGCGTCAGCTGATTCGTAATGCCAATGCAGAACACAGCCGCCAAAAGCCGCCCAAATCAGCCCGACTGTTGTTCCGACACATTAAAGAGACGCTCGCAGATGAATCGGGCACGCCGGATCCGGCGTGAACATTTGCCAGCGACTACCCACGGTGTCTGTACTACTGCTGGCACTGGCGTCGTTGGCAGGTTGTAGCACCGCTGCTCGAACGCCGTTGCCTCAGCCCGCCAGTCCAGCGGATGTTGATGTCATCATCGCGCCGTCTCCAGACACAACACCAATCGAGAAGATCGTCGATGATCCGCTCACGGAGATCACGGCACAACTACCGATTACCCGACGTGTCGGCACCATCACCGATTCGGCGCTTCGCGAGATCAGCGGTCTTGCAGGCTCCACCCGTCCCATAGAAACACAATCCGTCCAATCACGCCCCGTCGAGCTGCAACCGGGTGATGAACAGCGACTTACTACACACAGGGCCGGACAAACAAATGGCACAGCAGCACTCGACACAGCAGCAACACAACCGACCTTATGGGCTATAAACGACAGCGGTAACGAACCGCTGCTGTTTGCTGTTTCCACACAGGGTGTGGTTCAGGCGCGTTTCAGACTTCCCGTAACGAACCGTGACTGGGAGTCATTGAGTGCAGTTCGATACGCGGGCGAGTCTTGGCTTGTGTTAGCCGATACCGGTGATAATCTTGAACAACACGACCAGTATCGCCTGCACTTTATTAAAGAGCCCGCTATTGCAGAGGCGCCGACCGGCGGCACCACAAGTGCATCGACCATCCCGCTGATCAGCGACATTCGATCCGTTGTTTTTGACTACGCAGCGCTACCGTCAAACTACATAGCCACAACCCACCACAACGTTGAAGCCATGGGTGTTTCTGCTGTCGAGGGGCTGTTGTATTTTGTCACCAGGCACGCTACCCGCGCACTGGTATTTACACTGCCGTTAGAAGAAGCGCTGAACGCTGCCCGCACAGGCCTTGATATCTCAAAATCGATAACACCCTCTATGACAGCACGTTTTGAAGGCGAACTGATCGAACTGAAGCAACACCCTGTCGATCAATTGGCCGGACGGGTTGTCGGCGTGAAACTCTCACAGGTGACTGGCCTTGAATTTGGAGCTGATGGCGGGTTTGCGTATGTACTGACCTATCGCGGGGTTTATCGTTTCTTGTTGATGCCGAAGTCGGATCAGCGATGGTTTGAAGTGCCACCGGTATCGGTTATTCGTCAGACGCTTCGCCAATCAGAAGCCATAGCTATCGTGACATCAACAAACGGCAACACCCCTGGCCGTGGTGAACTGCTGTTTTTTTCGTCTGAGAAACTGCCCGCACCGATTATCAGACTCCGGTATGTACCGCCTCCCGGTTAATGCACAAACTATCAGCGTACAAACAACCGGTCTCGACTACTGCCTGTCTTCAAAGTCCATTAACTCAGTGGGCAACGCCAGCTTTTTGAATTGCGGGTCATCAAACCCGCCTGACAACGCATACTCTTTTAAGCCGATTTTGTCGAAGTCTATTCCCAATGCTTTCAGTATTGGCGTCGCAAGTAAGGCCCCAACGCCAGCACTCGCACCCCCGGTCAAAATACCGATAATGGGCAATGCCGCGGTCACACGAGGCAGTACCCGGAGCCTTTGATCCAGCGTGCGACTGTTGAGATCAGCAACACCGGTTAATTCAATCACACCGATAGGCCCTTCCAAACGCAAGGGTTGGCTATCCAACACACCACCGGCCACCGTGATATTGCCGGTGATAGTCCGGAAGTCCAACCCCTGATTGGTTATGTCCCGAAAATCGAGTAACAATCGACGTGGCAACTCCTGCAGTGCAAAAAGGCCAACGATTCTTGCCGCACCCGGTTCTATACCGAGCAGACTCCCGTCCTCCACATCAAGCGTAATATCGCCATCTAACGTCGACACGTCCGGTTTATACAACGGGCCATCCCAACTCAGGTTGGCGGTGATCGCGCCACGACCGTTCGCGACCGCTTCATCGATATCAAACGCCGCGAGTGTCTTACCCAAATTGCCGCTCTGCAGTCTCAGATCCAGCGAGGTGAGCTGCGCCAATCCCAGCTCAGGATTAACCTGTTGCGCATCACGCACATGCCACAAACCCTTACCAATCAATTGGCCGTGTTCATTGGCAAAACCTAGCGTTTCTATGGTCATGCCCAGCAATGAGGGCTGGGTTCGCAGCAACAGATCACGTAACGTGGCATCACTCAGCGCGAGGGTTTTAACCCGCACCTGCAGTGGCGGATAAGTACGCGGGTCGACCGTATCGTCTGCCGAGGAGCGTCGTAGATTTTTGTTCGTGTCATCGCCCAGTGCACGAAGCGCATCGATCAGCGGCTGAGCCGCGTAATCAACGGTTGCATAAACCGTAGGCTCGGGTGCATTGTCACGCGGGAAGCGTATCGTGCCACGCAGATTTTTGTTTTCTATATTGGCGGTGACCGACGCATCATCAGACGATACGTTAACCACAGCCCGTCCCAAGACTTTTTCTCCGACAGTTAACGCCCGTGTCTCTACCTGCGCCATAATCGGTAACGGTTTCCTGCCGGACGGTGTCGCACTTTCGTTAATGGTATCGATGAGCAGATTGATACCGTCTACCCATTCTTTACCGGGCAACGAAGCTAACGAACCTCTCAGCACAATGCCATCAATTGGCTCGCGTCGCGCCACACCATCGAGATGTACCGACAACGTGGACAGCCCGTTACTGCCGGCGATGGCATAAGCTGAATGCCGACCGTATCGAATTTTCCAGTGTCGCGGCTGATTCGCAACCAGCACGGTAGACACGACTGTAGACTGCGATAGTCCGTTCTTTTTTGCCAACGGCGCAGGCAGTGTTACAGCTGTGCCGGTTAACTGAGAGCTGGCGGTTAGCTTCACACCGGGATAAGGCTGGCCTGGCACGGACGCCGGTATGCCTAATTGGAGCTGCATCGGCGATGGGCCATCAAAAAACGGGTTCAGCGGTATCGCAAATTTACTAAAGACCCGATCAGCATGCAGATTACCGGTGAAAGTCATCTTACTTTCACGGGTTTTTGGGTCGGTAGATGCGTTGACTTTTATGGACGAGCCGAGAAACGCGCCACGCATTTGATCTATAGCAAAAGACTTCTCGGTAAAATCAACCGTACCGGAGACCGCATCCAGATTAATGTCCAACTGATTAAAGCGCCAGTCGGTATCCGCTACTGACATTGAACCATCGACTGCAAAAATTTCGTTGGCGTCCCGAAACTCTTTGGGCCGCAGTGGCACCGCCATTTCAAGCTGCATCGTCGCGTTGCCACGTGCTGTGGTGTTATTAAACGCAGGCGACAAGATTCGTTTTAACGGACCATTGTTGGCAAACGCCAGGTAGTCATTCAGCGCGCCCCGATTTGAGGCCATGAGTTTTAAATAAGGCTTTCTGAAATTCTCAATGTAGCCCTCTGCACGGTCCAGTGTGGCCCCTGCCATTGTACCTTCATCGGCCTGAAACGTTATGGACGGGCCATCCAGTTGAATTGTGCCATTAACAGCCGTGACAGTGGGCCAGTCCGTTCTGAACTGAATATCGGCATCATCGACATCCATATTCAGTTTAAACACACCCTGACGATCAACAAACGGGAAGTCGCGCAACTTGCCAAACAGGAGCAAGTCACCCTTGCTGATTTTCCCGGCTTTAGGCGCAACAGTTAGCCAGCGTTTTAACCGCGGACGCATTTTTTTAGCGGGCAAATAGCGCGCAAGCTCTGGCAACGAGTCGAGCTTAAAATTGCTTTGCATATCAAGTTGTATGTCACCGTCAACCCGATCAACAGCAAATCGTGTCGACGCATAGAGCGCATCATCACGTACAACCAGCTGTTCTGCATGCACCAGTCTCTCACCACCAGTACCATCAAAATTAACATCACCCACCACTTGATCAAACACCAGGGGTTCTTCGAACAGTGTTGGCAGACTGACTTGTAAATCACTGGAATCGAGAGTCACCCGTCCCACGTTATCACTGACCGCGACCCTGCCAGATAAATTCTGCACGCCGGGTACTTGTCGAAAGGGTCGCATCGTAACGTCATCGACCACCGCCTCCAGGGATTCGACCATTAATGATGTGCCGGTCAAGACGCTGTCTGCTCGCCAATCAAGCAACTCACCATTGGCCGATGTGGCATGCGCATAAGTTGCAACGGTTTCAAGAGACGGCACACCATCGAGTGTTGAAATCAAGCCCGCTATCGCAGACAGCTGTAACCGTTCGCCTTCGGCGTGGATATGCACGTTACGCTGATCATTTTCGTTTGCCTGCGTAACCGAGGCATTTTTGATTTGATTGGCTCGCCCGCGATGCACAAAATCAAACCGGTCTATTTCAGCAACCCAGCCAGCCGTGTTTCGGCGCCATGACAAGTCAGCTGACAACGACTCATAAAACGAGGCAAGCGGGTGTTCAGGGTTTTGAAATAAGGTTTTGGTGGAAGATAGCGTGACGCTCTCTGCTCCCAGTCGACCGCGTAGATCTACCAACTGATTATCGGCCCATTTCCCCCAAAATTCGGCATCAGCCTGCCCTGACATATTGACCTGTCGTTGCGGCCAGATATTGAGCCAGTCGTGCAGTCGCATTGCTTCAACGTTTGCGTAGAAATTGCCCTTTGATGCCGTAAGGTTATCGACATCACCAATCATATCGACACCGATTTCCAGTCGCCTGCCCAGCTGTGACGGCAGAGCCAGATCAACCCGCAGTTGATGCAGGTCGTCGTTATTCTCAGCGTTAATATTGATGCCTTCGATCACGTAGTCAATGCGTCTGCGCTGATCGATCAGTTTGATACGGGAATCTTGCAGGCCTACTCTGCGCGCATTCATCAGCCATGCGAGTACATCCAGCGATGAATCGTTATTTTTTTTGGGAGCTGCTGCCTCTGCCTTGGTTCGTTGGCGGCTGGCGGGTAGTTGGTAACCTCGCACCTTAAATTCACGATCACCAAAATATTCAATTTCGAGATCAGCGCCAACAATGGTTATTTCGTTAACATGCCAACCATCTTTGGTGATTGATTTTATAATATTGAGATCAAGATGAATCTGATCCAGATTGATCATGGGTACGGAGACCGGCGCGCCACCGCTCTGGTTATCTGTGCGCTGGTTATTGGAGTTCGGGTTATTGTTGGTTGTGGTTGCGTTTTCGAGCAGCGCAACATTTTGTAATGTCACACGAGGACTCAACCCACCCCACGCAAGCTCGAGCGAACCGATTTCAACCGGGGTTCCGAGGTAGTCGGTGACCAAAGACTGAAACTGAGCACGGTAGGCGCTCACGTACGGCAGACCAACGCGCAACAAACCGGTGAAGAGCGCGACAACGATCAGCACGATGATCAACACCACCGCGACAAACCGCAATCCCTCACGAATCAGGGTAAACATGGCAGATACCCGTGCTTCACCGTACTGTCACCCTTTGCCGCGCCACTACAGCAAGACCACATCAAATTGTTCACGCGTGTACATCTGCTCTCCTTGCATCCGAATAGGTATGCCGACAAACGACTCCAGCTCGGCGAGGTCGTCTGATCGCTCTTCACTGAATAAGTCGACAACCTCTACCGATGCGAGCACGGTAAGCTCTTTGACATCGAATTGCCTGACCTGTCGAATAATTTCACGGGTGATCTCAAAGCAGACCGTTTCTGAGGTTTTTAACATGCCACGTCCACTACAGGTGGTGCAGGTAGAACACAACACCTGCTCCAGACTCTCACGTGTGCGTTTGCGTGTCATTTCAACCAGACCCAATGACGACACCTCACAAACCTGTGATTTGGCATTGTCTTTTTCGAGTGCTTTTTCGAGCGCACGCAACACCTGGCGCTTGTGCTCTTCAACGGTCATATCAATAAAGTCGATGATGATAATACCGCCCAAATTCCGCAGACGTAATTGACGGGCTATTGCCTGTGCTGCTTCAAGATTGGTTTTAAAAATAGTTTCTTCAAGATTACGATGCCCAACAAATGCACCGGTATTGACATCCACGGTGGTCATGGATTCTGTCTGGTCGATAATCAGGTAACCACCCGACTTCAGATGCACTTTTTTGTCGAGTGCACGGTCTATTTCATCTTCAACACCATGGAGGTCAAAAATGGGTCGTTCGCCAGGGTAGTGTTCAATGCGTTCACACAGCTCGGGAACATAGTTACCAACAAACTCTTTACAGAGCTGGTAGGTCTCGCGGGAATCTATGCGAATGCGCTCTACATTAGCGCCGTTGAGATCACGCATGGTGCGAAGCACCAGCGGCAGATCCTGGAATATCACCTCACCGGCTTTCGCCTGTGTTGTTTTTTCGGCAATGCTGTTCCACACTTTTTTGAGATAGTCCATGTCTCGTGCCAACGCATCAACCGATACACCCTCGGCCGCCGTCCTTACAATATACCCGCACGATGAATCCTCACCGCGCAGCTGCTCTATCGCAGCACGCAATCGCTCACGCTCTTCTTCTGATTCTATTTTGGTAGAAATACCGATATTGGCATCGAACGGCATCCGAACCAGGTAACGTGAGGGTGCCGTCAGATTGGAGGAGATTCTTGCGCCCTTGGAACCCAGCGGATTTTTGCTGACTTGCACGACAATTTCGCGACCTTCCTGCAACAGCCGACCGATACTGCCCATAACACGCTCACCGTCATCATTAATGACGACACCACCTTTTACATCGGAGACATGCAAAAACGCAGAGCGTGACAGACCAATATCGACAAACGCGGCCTCCATGCCCGGCAGTACACGGGTAACAACGCCTTTATAGATGTTGCCAATCAGCCCGATCTTCTGAATTCGCTCTACCCACACCTCGGTCAGCATGCCGTTTTCAACGGTGGCGACACGCGTTTCCTGGGGCGTCACATTGATGAGTAGTTCTTCAGACATGGGTCATATTGGGGTCGAGTCCAGCTTCGCGCAGCAACTGTATGAGCTCATACAAAGGCAACCCGACAACATTGGAATAACTGCCCTCCAGCGACTCTACGAATCGAGCACCGAGACCCTGGATGGCGTAAGAACCGGCTTTGTTCATGGGTTCACCCGTCGCCACATACCATGCGGCATCTTCGGGGGTGATCACACCAAATGTCACGCTGGTTTTTACAACAGCAGAAACCGTTCCGGGACCGGTAACTATAGCAGTCCCGGTCAGTACCGTGTGCTGCCTGCCCGACAACTGCAGCAGCATGTTGATCGCAGCGGTTTCGTTCTCGGGTTTGGTCAAAATGTGCCTATCCAGTGCAATCGTTGTATCAGCGCCAATCACCAATGGCATCGCAGAATCGTACTTCTGTCGATGGCCCGACAGCTGGCCTGGAGCATGACCCGACAGCTCAGTTGTCTCATCTTTGTCTGCCAGGAGCCGCTTATTGATGAGTCGCTGGCCCTCACGAGCTTTCGCCAGTGAGAGTCGCGCGACATAATCCTGCGCCGATTCTCCGGCCAGCACCGATTCATCAATATCTACCGGTAACACGCGGGGCTCAATGCCAACCTGTCGCAGCAGTGCCAGACGTTGTGGTGACCCGGAAGCCAGCCACACTTGCCCGGTCGATGCCACAGTGTCTGCTTTTGATACTGATTGGGACACCGGCATCTCATCACGCATTTGGCCGCACGTCTGGTCGCGCGTCTTGTCACCCACACTATTCATTGGGGTGGATCGGGAGTTGGTGTTGTCAAAAGAATCTGACATAGGATTCAGGCGCGATGGTAGGGGTGGTTACGCAAAACAGACTCGGCCCGATACAACTGCTCGGCGAGGATGACCCTGACCAACGGATGCGGAAATGTCAGTGCAGACAGTGACCATTGTTGATCGCTGCGGACCAACACCTCATCGCTTAATCCCTCTGGTCCGCCAATCGTTAAGTAAAGCGACTTACCTGAGGCTTTCCAACGCTGTAACTGGTCGGCCGTTTGTTCGGTTGTCCAGCTCTTCCCTGCAGGGTCAAGCGCGACAACGTGCGCACCGTCGGGCAGAGATTGCAGAATTTTCTGACCTTCCTGCGCTTTGATCACCGCAGCTGATCCGTGCTTGATTTGATTCAGTTCGATCAGGTTCACTGGCATCGATGTCCGAAGGCGCCTTGTGTATTCCGTATAGCCGTTCTGCACCCAGTCAGGCATTTTTTTGCCAACAGCAATAATGTTTATCAGCATCGCCAAAACTCTCTTTGCACTGCGTGAATGGTGACACTGCTTAAGATGTTGTGAGTGGCGCAGCGGGGCACCCAATAGCGGGATGATCGTGAAACGTTATCAGTGGTGAACAGAACGGTCACCGGATCCAGTGGCACAAGCGCACCCTGCCATCGCGCTTTAACCCTACCAGCTCGGCGGCGGCAATTCTGTCAAAAGATGTGAACATGCATGATGTGAGAAAACAGGCGCTGCTGTCAGTTGCGCCTGAAGCACATGCTCCGCGGTTGACGCTACGGGTTAGCGGCTGCGGCGTTGTCAGCGTCTGCTGATTCAGGCCCCACAGACCACAGTTTTTCGAGGGAATAGAAATCGCGGGTCTCCGGTGTCATGACATGGACAATAACGTCACCGAGATCAACCAGCACCCACTCTCCGCTACTCTCTCCTTCCACGCCAAGAGGTGGCATGTTGGCTTTTTTTGCCGCAACACGCACGGAGTCTGCAAGCGATATAACATGACGTGTGGAGGTGCCGGTGGCAACCACCATCGCGTCAGCAATACTCGACTTCCCGGTTATATCGATTGAGACAACGTCGTGGGCCTTTAGTGCCTCGAGCGCCTCAAGTGCTAGCGTGTTTAATTCGTCACTGGTCATGTTACGTGTGTTTTCCTGAACAACTCTTAGGGGCAATCGGTCCTAGGGGCAATCGATCTTAGGGGCAATCGATCTTAGGGGCAATCGGGTTTCAAAGCGAACAGCCCGGGCTGAACGACTCTGGGGCTCAAGCCCCTGGTTCAAGACCTTGGCTCACGACCCTGGTTCAAAAACCGGGTTCAAAAACCGGGTTCAAAACCTTGGTTCAAAACCCTGGTTCAAAAACCGGGGGCGAACCAATCAACGGCAATTGAGCAGCGTTCACTCGGCCTCGTCGTCACGATACAGCCCATGATCAAGAATATACTCGCGCACTGTCTCGGGCAAAAGAAACCGAATATCATCGCCTTTGTTCACCAGCGCTCTAATTCGGGTCGCTGAAATATCCGACTGAGACACTGATTGTACGATAATTGAGCCTGAGGTATCGGTCAGACTCGACACATTCCGGGCTTGACGCTGCATGAGCAGCCTTTCCTCAGCGCCGGATACCGAGGAGCCGGGTCGCTCAATCACCACCAAATGCGCAAGCTCCAGAATACCTTCCCACTTGTGCCAGCCGGTAAAACCGGCAAACGCATCCATACCCATGAAGAAAAGCAGACTGGCGTTCGGTGACTGCTGGCGAAATGAGGTGAGCGTATCGAATGTGTAGGACGGTGCGTCACGCATGGATTCGCGCGTGTCGATCACGAGCCCGTCGCACCCGGCTATGGCCAGCGTCAGCATCTCGATGCGTTGCGCTGTGGTGGCCCCTGGCGCGCCACGATGTGACGGCCGATGGCACGGGAGCAACCTCACGGACGACAGCGACAGCTGTTGCTTGAGTTCCAGCGCAGGTCGCAAATGGCCAAAATGTATCGGGTCGAAGGTACCGCCGAAGATGCCTGTTCGTTCAGCCATACCTATGAGACACACATAACACTAGGCGGCAAGCTCAGCGACAGCATATTCGGCATTCGAGACCATCGGGAATGTGATTGGCAAAGCAGCCCGATTCGAATGACGATGGGGGACGCTTTGATAATCACACTCCTCTTTTTGCAGCTTGACACGATCCTGCTGACGTTTTGCTTTCCTGGACTGACCGTGGACTGCGGCTTTTTTCAGCAGAGGGTGACACGCTACAGTGTTTCTGGCTTTCACTGTTGTCCCCGTCGCTTTGCCGCGCTGATGTTTCTTGCGCTGTTTCATTATATTCTCCGTAGTTTCCTTTATTGTTACCGGATTTTTGATCAATTTAGGTGCGAATGGTTCCATCACCGGTCACCACGTACTTTTCGGTGGTAAGCCCTTCCAGGCCTACAGGACCACGCACATGCAGTCTGTCTGTACTGATACCGATTTCAGCGCCCAGACCATACTGGTACCCGTCAGCGAAACAGGTGGCGGCATTCACCATCACCGAACTTGAATCGACGGTACGGACGAACTGTCGGGCACGCGCTATGTTTTCAGTGACGATGGCATCGGTATGTGATGACCCGTATTGCGCAATGTGAGCCATTGCCTGATCAGGTGTATCAACGACACGCACGGACACTATCGGCGCAAGGTACTCCGTTGCCCAATCGTCAGGGGTTGCAGCAGTCACATTCCCGAGAATCTGACATGTTTGTTCACACCCTCTGATTTCAACACCAGCAGTATCAAGTCGCATCTGAATCTGCGGCAAGACCTGTTCGGCGATGGGTGCTGCGACCAACAAAGTCTCCATCGCACCACAAATACCGTAACGGTAGGTCTTGGAATTAACCGCTATCTCTACCGCTTTTTGCTCATCTGCAAATTCATCAATGAAGACATGACAGATACCGTCGAGGTGTTTGATAACAGGCACCCGGGCCTCTGCAGCCACCCGTGCCACCAACCCTTTGCCACCGCGCGGAATCAGGACGTCAACCGATTCGGTCATTGTCAGCAGAATACCCACCGCCTCCCGATCCGGTGTTTCAATGACCTGCACCACATCGCCGGACAGACCAGCGCTCTCGAGTCCGGCGTTGATACAGGTGGCGATGGCTTGATTAGACTGCAACGCCTCGGAGCCACCGCGGAGAATCACTGCATTACCGGACTTCAAACACAGCACTGCCGCATCAGCGGTGACATTGGGGCGCGACTCGTAAATGATGCCTATGACCCCAAGAGGCACTCGCATGCGGCCAATGTCCAAACCGTTGGGCTGGCGTCTGGTTTCGGACACCGCACCCACCGGGTCGGGTAACCCGGCAATTTGCCGAACACCGTCTGACATCGCCTGTAACCGCGCCGGCGTCAGTTCAAGACGGTCGAGTAGCGCGCTGCTAATGTTACGTTCACGCGCGTGCTGCATATCAATGGCATTGGCAGCGAGCAATGCAGCCTGCTGTTGATCCAGCTGTTCGGCAATGGCCAACAGCGCCTGATTCTTGGTGTGAGTATCGGCCAGCGCGATAGTCTGACTGGCAGCACGTGCCCGCTCACCCAATGCCTGCATGTACGTCGCCAGATCTTTTTGTTCGTGTTGACTCGCCAGAGACATAACGGTACCTGTAGTCGCAAAACCTGTGTAAAGGCGGTATTGTAGCAGCCGCCACCGATCCCTAACCACCAGCCAGTTCGCGCCGAGCACAATCCATGTTTATTGTAGATTCACATTGCCACCTTAATTTTCCAGAGCTCAAAGACCGCCTTGACGATGTGCTTGAGAATGCGCGAGCCCACGACGTTAAACACATGTTGTGCATCGCAACCACATGGGAAAACGGTCAGGAGGTGCTGGCAATGGCCGAGCAACACGAACAACTCTCGGCGTCGATTGGCGTCCACCCCAACACCCAGGAAGGGCACGAGCCAGATCTGAACGAGCTCATACAGGCCGCCGGCAACCCGTTGTGCGTAGCCGTTGGCGAAACCGGGCTCGACTACCACTGGATCAAGGGCGATCTGACGTGGCAACACGAGCGTTTTCATCGTCACATTGAAACCGCGGCCACGGTACAAAAGCCACTGATCATTCATACCCGATCGGCAGCTGACGATACGATGAAAACCCTCAGAGATCATAAGGCTGACAGGTCCGGCGGTGTCATGCATTGCTTTGCCGAAAACTGGGACATTGCCAAACAGGCGCTCGATATCGGATTTTATATTTCGTTTTCAGGCATCGTCACGTTTAAGAGTGCACCGGATATTCAAGAGGTTGCCAAGCGTGCGCCACTTGATCGCATTTTGGTAGAGACTGATTCGCCCTATCTGGCACCCGTACCCAAACGCGGACGCCCTTGCGAACCGGCCTATGTCAGACACACGGCTGAATTTGTCGCAGCTCTACGGGGCATCTCGATTGAAGAGCTGGCCACGGCGACCACCGACAATTTTTATCGCTTATTTCCGGGCGCTACCAAAAACACCTAGCCTGCTTTATTGATGAAGGCGAATTGGGGGTTAACGAGGTATCGGAGTTTAATCCGGAATAATACGCTTACCCATGCTCACCGCCTGATCGATGGAGAAACCGGCGCTCTCATAAAATGCAATCACCGGTTTATTGGTGCTGCGAACCTGCAAGTTGATTTTTGGGCATCCCAGTGCCAGCAGCTTTTCTTCTATAGTCTTGACCAGCTGTTGTCCGTAATGTTGCTTCTGCCACTCTGGCGCGACCGCCATGTAGTTGATCCAGCCACGATGCCCCTCATAACCACCCATGATAGAGCTCATCACTACACCATCGATTTCGCCGACCAAAAACAATTCTGGACGTTCTGTCATTTTGCGCTGAATATCAAGATGCGGATTATTCCACGGCACCACCAGACCACACGCCTTCCAGAGTGACACGACCGCCTCGGTATCCGCTTCGCTAAAACGCCGCGTGATCATTGTATTCATGCCCTGCCTTTCCTCAAGAACGGTTTTTCGGTTCTGCTATTGCAACCCAACCCAGTCAATCCAACGGCCATGAAAATCAGCGCGGCCCAGAACATGGTGTTGTGGTTGCGTTGAGCCGCCGTCCCAGTAATCCAACAGCAATGCCCCGCCTTCGAGACCCGAGGTATCGGCCTCCAACCGAAACCACGCGACTTTACGATCAGCATCAGCCTTGTCACCCATTGCGTAGATCGCATCCTGTGTTGCCTGCTTGGCAGACTGCGACATATATTGCCAGACAACCGTATGCATCACCACCTGCTGATAATCGGTCGGCACACTGACAGCGTCAGACTGCAACCAAGAGGCAGCGTCACTTTGCACCACACAGTTAGCGTTGGTTTTTATAATATCGATAGCATCACGTGTGCGCTGCAGCCGGTCAAACTGATCGGGCCAAATATAAGAGAGCAGGCGATCACGCGACGCGTCATCCTGTAAGCGGATAGGCATAAGATCACAGCCAGCTCGGGTGGCAATAGTCGCCGGGGAGTGTTGGAACCTGTTGCCGCGCCACTCGGGATTAATCAACACCGGTGACTCCGGATCGCCATATTGTCGACCATCCAGTCGGATTGAATAGGCGTCGGGAAACAAATTCAAGCCTGCACTGGCGCCAATTTCAAGTAATGAAATTGGCAGAGTGCTCAGATCAGACAGGCAGGCAAGTCCTGCAGCGATAACGCCACTTCTTTGGACTTCATTGGTTTGTGGTGCGCTGCCGAGTCGGTGTATCACAAACCGACTGTGTTGTTTGATCGCCTTCAGTACTGCCTGCCACAATGCATTGTCAGATACCGTGTTCGGCGGGTAGCAGACTTTCAGCGAAGGTACGTCACCAGAGAGCACCAGTGAATGCAGTGCACCTGTGAGCCTCAGCGGCAAAACATCTGCCGTGTATCCCGGATTCCCTGTCCACTCATACAGTGCCTCATAGAGCGCTCTACCGGCTTCGTCCGAATGCGGGACCTCCCGCTCAGCAAATAATCGACACAAGGTCGCTGTAAACGGCGAACCCATTGCATTGCATAAAGAAGACTGATCCTGAAACGCCCGACGTGTCTTAGCTTCTGCTGAATGCATAGTCATAGAGAACTCATGAGCACACTATCCGAATGAAAAGTCTACAAAGGACAACCATACATCAAACAGTCATCGATTTGGCTTTGCTTGCCCCTTATTCTTTCAGTGATAGCGAACCCGTGCGCTGCCAACGCAACAAAGACTAAAAAATACGCTTTGTGTGGTGTGTGCAGCGCACGGAATTCTGTGTTGCGATACTGACTAATTAACAGGTTGTATAGCTTGCGTTTCCTGTGCAGTCGAAAGAGACGATGCTGACGTATCGCCAGAGACTGACAGATCAAGCTTGATTTTGTCGAACAACGATTCGCCAATGCCCGGCACACTCAGCAACTCAGCCAATGCACTGAAATTACCATTGGCATTGCGATAGTCAACAATGGCTTGCGCTTTAACCGGACCAATACCGACAAGACTCTCGGCTAACATGGCCGCACTGGCTTGGTTGATATTGATCACCTCTGCTGCCATCACTGAAGTGGCCTGCATGCTCAACAAGGCTACTGCAACAACCAGACAAGCGCGCAGTTGGTTGACAACCTGACACGAGCATTTACCGGTAGTGATAGTCAGAGCGCGAGAGACAAGCGAAACCCGCAGAGCAAAGAAGGGGGCGAGGCGAGAGAATAACTGTGATTTTTGCATAAGATATAAGTCCTTTTAATTGATTGACGCGAATTCCTTTCGCGCATTAATTATGCATGACAACAAACTTAATTTGCAAGTATTCCAATCAGCTATTTTTCGATTTTACGGTATTTTTTTCAAATTCAATCAGCCACTTTTTTCGGTCTATGCCGCCTGAATAACCTTTGATACCACCACCTGCACTAACCACTCGGTGACAAGGCAATACGACTGCCATTGTGTTCGCGCCAATCGCAGCTGCCACCGCACGAATCGCTCCCGGACGATTCACACTAAACGCAATTTCACCAAAGGTGACTGTCGAACCATAAGGCACTTCAGATATCTTTTGCCACACCCGCTTCTGAAACTCTGTGCCATAACACTCGTAGGGCACAGTGATGGTGTCTCGCGCTGCACAGAGCCAATCGGTTAATTGGGATTCTATGAGCGACAGATGCTCATTAGTGGACACAGACGGCACTGCATCCAATGCTTTTGCTATGTGCAAAAACTGGGATCCCAGTCTCTCGGAATCACTGTACTGCAACAAACACAAACCGGTCTCGGTTGCAGCCGCAGTCATAAAGCCAATACGGGTATTAAACTGAGTTACCCGCAATTCAGAGGTGCCGGTGCCACGAACTTCCTGTTCGACAGACGACACTAACTTATTTAAATCAACATCCATAGTAACTCCCTGTTGTTATGGTTGTAGTTAATATTTTTTCTTGTCGTGCTCATTCGAAAACACTTTACACCATCCCCGAAATATTGGCTCTAGAACACAACCGGTTTTGTGGTGAAAACCCCGGTCATTATCAAGGCAATACATCTGCTCGAATAAGCTGATAGAAAAAATTGTTTTCTGACACCCAGTAAACCAGGTCGTCAAAAGGTGAGTCTCCAGAGTTACTGTACGCTCTGGAAACAAATAGCCGATCACCATCCTGGTTACCGGCTTGATGCCCGTTGCTCGACGTATCCCGGCCTAACGATACCAATATAAAAGGCACTTGATTCGCCTGTACGTCTGAATGGGTACAGGGCCGTGAAAGCCCACTTTTACAAACGACGAGGTCTGCCGCCAGGTGCTTCATACCCACTGCAGCCATGTCCCCCTCTGTGACAAAGTCTGATGCCGTCGTATCGCCTCGGTTGATTGTATTACTGGAGCTGACCGCGTACCGATACGGTGACCCCCAAGCATCCAATAATGCGCCGTCGGCGTTTACTGCACCCATTAACCCTAACGTTGCCGCAGGTATATAACCGGTTGCCGACAATCCTTCGCATTGGGTTTGTTCGAAACCCGAACTATGTCTGGAAGCCGGACAAGGTAGTCTGTGGTTAGCGGCAGCGAACCCTAGTAAACTTTCTGCCACAATCTCCATTTGCGACTCTGTAGACGTTCGTAGCCGTTGTTCACGCAGAGCACCCAATGGCAGTACCAATTGCCTAAGCACCAACCCGACCACGACCATAACCAGCGCCATTTCTATGAGCGTAAAACCTCGCTGACCTGTCATAAAACGCCGCCGCCCGACACAGCGGTCGGTCTTGCGTTGATGTGCACGTTACCTTCGGCAACCGACACGCTCATAGCACAACTCACCAAACCATCAATACACTCTGTCAGCACGTTATAGCGCACCAAATCAGACCACCGATTTCTGACAAACCAATGCTGCCGGGTACTAACCCCGTCCAGACGACCATTGACCGGGAGCGCGTGATCACAATCACCTTTGAGAAGTGGCAATGAGCCGGTGTGCAGGTCTTTCTGACAAACACCATTATTACCGGCAAACGGAAAGCAGCCGATAGCCGACGCTGGACATACACTCATTGAATATTGTTTAAACCATGATTGCGCATGACCCACCACACGTTTTAACAATGCCTGATGCATATCCGCCATAGTAATCGTCATCATCAAATCATTCCCTCGCTGTTCAACTTGTATTTCGTCTTCCTCAAAAGGGTCGGATAAGACGCTCTCCAGATAATCTTTATAATGATCAGAAGGCCTAAATTGGCCCAGCTGTGAAAGCTCACGCCCGGGAGAGAAAATGACTGCGGCAACCCGTTGACCCGTCGTTAGCTGAATATTACCCACCGTGGACACATTCACGATGCGACCGCGAGGGTTATTAATAAACCGGTCTGACACCAGATACCAAAGCTGTTGATCGATCAAACTGCGGGGCGGATAAAATTCGAGACGCTTTTGAGGCCGGCCACGGTTCGTTTGTGAGACCTGTGTATCACGGGAGTAAGTAAATCTTGGCATGCGGCCAAGCCGTTGACTGCGTTTGCCGCACGGCGGATTGGGCCCGTCATTCGTCTCGATGCCGTCGTCTGGCGGATCAAGGTCAGGACACGGCAAATGCCCAGGCCCCGCCCCGGATGCAGGGTAGTTATCGGCGTACAGTACCGCATAGGCGATCAGATTTTCACGAGCCTGCCTGAGTGCCTGAAGTCGATCATGGTGGTGCTGTAAGGCCGCTTGCTGAGTATGCCCATTACTTAACCCGGTCAGCACGCCGACAGACACCACCAACAACATCAGCATCATCACAACCAGCGCACCGCCTCTGTTGGATTTTAGCCACAACGAATAACCTGCGACCATAATGTTACTGCGATACATGGCTGGCACTAAGCGTTATGTTTTCACCGTTTATCCGCAATAACGTTATGTCATTGTCGTGATGCGTTATGCCGGTTATACCCCATGGGTTATCTGTGATGTCCAGCCGAGTGTTGTTTATCCAAATAACAATATCCTCGTCAGATCTTAGGATGCCAGTCACAGTCAATGCTGACACTTCAGTACTGACCGGCCATTCAGTTGACCGATTGGCAGCAACAACAGCGACTGATGCACCAGGGCTTTGCACTGCCCCTTTTTCAGGCTGTGTACCTTTATCAGGTTGTACACCTTGCTGCGGCAAATAAGTCTGATCCAAAAGCACACGTTGACGATGGGTAAAAAACAGCGCCTCCTCGGGACCGAGACTGCCCCGGATACCCCAGGCACCATGGCCAGTTAAATCATCTGATGAGAACACCGTGCGAGGCAATACAACATTTAACACATATAAAACGGCCACTACCCAAGGTCTATACACCGCCCATTGTCTATACACTGTCCAGTGCCTATGCATAATCCAGTGCCTATGCATCGTCCAGTGCCTATGCATGGTCCAGCTCCTGTGGTGGGCGAATGACATGCAACATCAAACTGCAACGACACACCAACGTTTCCTCGGTGGGTGAGCGTGTGACCTCACACTCGGATATTTCCACGGGCAGCAGCGATTGTGTCAGCATATTTAAGCTGTCGATCACGTACCCCTCATGTACCAACGTCATTGTTAAACGCGCTTCCAACGCACCGGTTACGGCAGACTGCAGTAAGAACTCCCGATCAATTACTCCGGGTAACGCAATCAGCGATTCAAGCTCCCGTATCCACATAGCCTGTGATTCACTTGCCGGGGTAACAAGAGTAGCCTGCATGTCTTTGGCCTGTAGATAGTCACGATAGGCCAATTGATGTGACGATGAGGTGCTTATCTCAGACTGTAGAGACAGATTCTGTTTATTGATCTGCTGAGCCACATTGCTCAGATGCACAATTAATCCCAACACGACAAGCAAAAAGCAACAGCCACTCGTTATCAACCACCGGGTATGACGCCAAAAGAACTTGTTGGCACCGCTGGCTATCGGCAACACTATTTGGCTGGCAGAGGCAATCACGACACGAAGCCCCTGTATTGGAATTCAATAACAAAAGGGGCATGGTACGTATCGGGGTGTTCCTGCCCCTCGGAGTCATGAAGCACAGCATCGGCTTGCAGCGTGTGATCAATACTGCCAACAGGCGACTGAACTATTATGATATTGTCGATGCTCTCTGCCTGCGCCAGCGCACTTATAAAAGTGTCGAACTGCGTAAACAGCGTCGAAGTGACTGACGCACCTACTGTATGAGGCAACCGAACCTCACCCTTTAATACAACATGGCTGACACGGAATATTCGCTCATCCACGCTGTCAAGGTACTCAACCTCGTCAGATTGCCAAGCCAACGATTGCAACCTGATAAACGAATGAGCCCCGACCACTTTTGCCAGGTCACGCACTATCTGCACTGGCGACTGCGTTTGATAACCCAACTTCACGTAGCGCTCGGTGGTCCCATGAATCTGCTGTAATAACAGCGGCGGAGTTGCCTGCTGTGCTTGCCTGAGTGTTTGCTTTAGTGACGCTTGCTGTGTATCCAGCTCAATGACAACCTGCCAACGCTGCCACAACACGACCGACAAACCCATTAGAACGATGAGCAACATAACAACAGTCATGCGTCGTGAGTCTGATAGCCACAGGTGCACTAAAGGCAATTGGGGTAACCGGTGGTGTAGCAACGGTGTTGGCAAACAGTTACAGTCTGGCCAAAATTTCTTCTGCCTGGTGCACGCTGTCATACGCCAAAGCATTGCCGATCGGTTAAACGGCGCCGCCGACTGATGTCTGTGTAACTGCACCAGCAGTCGGACGAGTACCGAGGAGTGACTGCGGTCTTCCGGCAACACGATGGCATCAGCGGCAGTGATTTGCTCACAGCGTCTTTCTGGGTCCAACGCTGGAGTATCCGGCGCATCGAAATCGGTAGACAAACGATAAACCGGACAGGCATCAGCCTGATTGTCGCAATACTCACGCATAACAAATGCATGCGTGGACCAAACCGTGTCGTATCCCTGCTGTATGCGCTCGACAATCTCACCGACCACAGGGACTATTCGCTGGTACACCAAAACCGCTTGTTTAAAAAAATAGCACCTGACCAGATGACGCTCTGCAACAATCACCAGCGCGGTTGACTCTGCATGCCCAAAACTCACGATACGATTAAACAACGCCTCAACGGCCAGAGCCACCGGCACAACACCAACAACGGCATAGCCCTGTTGTTGAAGGTCGGTAACCAGATTAAATAACAATGGTTCGACAGGCGTTGCCTGCGGTGAAACAACCCTATCAGTCGCGTCACTACCCATCCTCTCGCCATCACCGATTGCGATGTCTGCTGTGCCGATAGGCCTGTGACCGACAGACCTGTGACCGACAGACAGCGCTTCTGATTCTGGCTGAATGCAGTACTGGCGAACGTAATGCACTTGAGAGTCTGTGTAGCTGTAAGCCCTGC
>CALDUO010000239.1 GCA_937923745.1 uncultured Granulosicoccaceae bacterium | reverse complement strand
AAATGCACTCAAGACTATCGTCGACTGTGGGCCAGAGGGCGCACAAACGTTTGGTTTTGCCGAAGCAGGTGCCGCGTTTTTACAGGGACAAACCGCGATGTTTCTGGACTCCACCGTATTCGCAGGCTCTATTAACAACCCGGAAAAATCACGGGTCGTGGGTAAAGTCGGTTGGGCACCTCATCCGGCCGGTGTTCGTCGGGGTTCGCAGACCGGTGGATTCGGTATCGGTATTCCGCGTAATGCACAAAACAAGGACGCAGCGTTTCTGTTAATGCAATGGTTGACATCCAAAAAGGCTGACAAAATGGTGGCGATGGCCGGCGGAAATCCTTCGCGATATTCCACCCACGCTGATGAAGAGGTGAACGCCAAATTCCCGCATATGGCCACCTTTGGTGAAGCACTCCAGTATGCCGATCCCGATTGGCGTCCCATTATTCCGGTATGGGGCAAAATCAATGCTGACCTTGGCACCACGCTATCCAAAGTGTTGACCGAAGACCTTGATATTCAGGAAGGGCTCGACGGTGTTGCTGAACGCGCGACAGCCATCATGGAAGAGGCAGGTTACTACACCTGGCAGTAACCACACCGTGAGTCAGATTGGCGGTGGGCTGGCGTGCTGTTAACGCCACAGGCCCACCGCCATAATCACAGCATTTTCACGGCGGTTGTTCACCCCGCAAAGCTCTGACGATTCCAGTATACGGTTCAGCCGACAACAATGACACACAGACGACTCACGCCCTATTATTTTCTGGCACCGGCTCTGCTCGTGCTTGGGTTTGCACTGTTGTATCCCATCGGTTACATGGTGTACGCCAGTTTTTTGGAATGGAACCCGAGTCAGCGCATTGGTGAAGCCACATTTGTGGGGTTACGTAATTATACGTGGCTCTTACAGGATGAGAGCTTTCGCGAGTCGCTGGGCGTTACCCTCAAATTCGCCGCCATTGTTGTATCCCTTGAAATGATATTGGGTGTCGGACTTGCGTTATTGCTTGATCGGTCAATTCGGGGAATGTCGGTATTACGCACAGTGTTTATACTGCCAATGATGATCGCGCCCATTGTAGTGGGGTTGGTCTGGCGGTATATGTACCACCCGACGGTGGGCTTGTTTAACAAAACGCTAAACGCGATTGGATTGGAGTCGGTGCCGTGGTTATCGGACAGTTTCTGGTCGCTGACGTCCATCATCATTGCCGATATCTGGCAGTGGACGCCGTTTATATTTATTTTGTCACTGGCGGCGTTACAGTCGTTGCCTCGCTCGGCATTGGAGGCGGCGCGTATCGACGGCGCGAGTGCGTGGCAGCAAATTTTTCACATCAAGCTGCCGTTGATGATGCCCGTACTGATTGTGACCTGCCTGTTACGGCTGATAGATGCATTTAAGGTGCTCGAAGTGGTATTGGTCATGACCAATGGTGGCCCCGGATTGTCCACTGAGATCTTGTCGCTTCGTATTGCACGCACGGCTTCTGAATTTCGGGAGTTGGGGGTCGCAGCGGCCATGTCGAACTACCTGTTGATGCTGCTGATGTTAATTACCATGGTGATGTTTCTGTACACACGACTGTCCGAGCGCCGTGCGTTACGACAGGTTCAGCTGGCAGAGGAGGGGTAGACGATGAGCCAGACAATGAATCAGACCAGTGAGTCGAGTGTGCGCCAAAACCCCGGATTTTATGCGTTGGTGACTGCGCTGGCAGTGATGGCACTGGGGCCCATCGTGATCATGCTGGCAACGTCGCTGAAGCTGAACGTCGATGTGATGAGCAACACCTCACAGTTGCTGTTTATGCCAACGCTGAGCAACTACGAGACCGTGCTGTGTGATGTGCTGTGGTATTCGCCTGCACATGTTGAATACTGCGATCCCACGTTTGGTCGTGCGCTGAAAAATTCGTTAATCATCGCGATCATCTCCACTGCCATCACGTTAATTATTGGTGCGATGGCCGCGTACGCGATCGCGCGCTTTCGATTTATGGGGCGGGGTGTGCTCTCCGGCACAACGCTCATGATGCGTATGGTACCCCCTGCGGTGTTGTTGGTGCCGGTGTTTGGTATTTGGACATTTACCTACTGCTTTGGTGAAGAGTGTCTGGCGGGGAGCTACAGCGGGATTATTCTGGTGTACGTGGCAATGAATCTGCCGTTTGTCATTTGGATACTGCAAAGCTTTATTGTACAGATACCGGTTCAACTCGAAGAGGCGGCCCGGGTAGATGGTGCCAATCCTTTTCAGGTGTTTTTTCTGGTGGTGTTACCGTTAATCAAACCGGGTATGGCGGCAGCGGCGATCTTTACGTTTCGAATTGCGTGGAACGAGTTTTTATTGGCCAATGCATTGCTCGATCGAAACACCAGAACAGTGCCTGTGACCATTGTGAATTCGCTCACCGAGTATGACATTGACTGGGGAGTGATCATGGCGACGGGCAGTCTGCTGGCTATTCCGCCCATTTTGTTTACCCTGTTTGCATCACGCCAGATTATTACCGGCATGACGGCCGGAGCGGTCAAAGGCTAATGCTTCCGCGTGACTGCGAAGATTCTCTGGCAACAATGCTAAAGCCAACATCGATGGTTTTATCGGTTGGCTGTATGTCGGTACCGGCAATGCGTTTCAGTAACAGCTCGGCGGTCTGTGTGCCGATGTCGAGTGCATCGATGCGTGTGGTTGTCAGTGATGGCACAAGATGTTCGCTGAATTCGAAATCGCCATGGCCGGCGATAGCTAAATCTGACGGTACGTTTATACCGCGTCGCCTGCATTCCATCATAGCGCCCATCGCCACACGATCTGTCAGACAGATCATGGCATCGGTATCGGGGTATCGTTCTAACAGTTGTTCAACACTGTCTTTGCCTGCGGTAATGCTGAGCGGGTTATTTGTAATGGTAATCAGTCGGGACGCATCAAGGCCATGATCATTCAGTGCCTTAACGTAGCCGCTGTGTCGTTCCTTACTGCGCGGATCGATTTTGGCCGGGCTGGCAACAAAAGCGATATTGCGGTAACCCTCACTGATCAGATGCTGTGTCATCGCAAACCCGACGTTGGCATGCGAGAAACCAATGACTGAATCAATTGGATTTTGCGGCAAGTGCCAGGTTTCGACTACGGGCACATCCGATCGCATCAGCAGTTTTCGGCCTTCCTGACTATGTGCACTGTTGATCACAACAATGCCAGCGGGTCGGCGGCCGAGAATCATGCGCAGCAATTCCATCTCTTCGTTGTGCGAGTAGTAGTCGTCACCCATCAGCAAATGAAAGCCCTCGCGTCGCATCACTGCCGAGAGACCCTCAATGGTTCTGATGTGTCCCTCAAAATACAACGACGGCAGGATCACGGCGATCAGGTTGCTACGGCTTCGCGCCAGACTGCCCGCAGCCAAATCGGGAATATAGTTCAGTTTCTGGGCGGTTTGCTCAACCAGTTTGCGTGTTTTGACAGCCACCAGTTCCGGGGTATGCAGCGCACGCGAGACGGTCATCCACGACACACCGGCTTCGCTGGCGACATCCTTGATCGTGACTCTTTTTTTGGAATTGGGCGCAGGCATTCGAGGGTGAAAGTCCGGTATTGCACGTTAGGGCCGTGGAGGCCACCACTATACCTTAAGCGTCACGCGATCATAAAGCACCCTTCATTTTGTTTTTTCGGCTTAACGCCAGACTCACAGGAGTATTCGATATGTTAGACCGGCCCTATTATTTTTGGGTAGGCACGTACAGTGCGCTTGAGGTACTGGCGCATCAACCCTGGGCCCCAACGCCCGGCGTGGGCACGTACCGAATGCGGATTGATCTGACCGGTGAAATAACCGTCGAAGACACCTATCCCTCCGAAAACCCGGCGGTTTTGATACCCCATGGTGACGGCAAACATCTATACGCCATACTCGAAACCATACAGGATGAGGGTGTGGTGGTGCGTTATGAAATCGGCGATGGCGCTGAGTTACGCCAATTGGATCAATTCAAGGCCAGTGGTCGATCCACCTGTTACATCGCGCTGTCACCGACAAAAGATACTGCCATCGTCATCAATTATTGGGACGCGATTATAGACGTGTGTTCAGTAGATACCGACGGCAAGTTGGGTGATGTGCACCAGAGCTTTAAACAATACTACCGTGACCCCAAGGATTGGCGACAGGTAAAAAACCGGGAGGATCATTGGGGCAACCGTCAGGTGGGTCCACATGCGCATTGTGCGCACTTTTGGCATGATTGGGTGTTTATCCCCGATTTGGGCGAAAACGCGGTCTTTCAGTATCGTTTTTCCAAGGAGACCAAAACACTGACCCAGGATACCTGGATTACTTTTGAACCCGGCTCTGGCCCGCGTCATATGGCTATGCACCCGACACTTGATATTTGTTATGTGTCGAACGAGCTGTTTAACACTGTTTGTGTTGCTGCGTTGGATGCCAGTGAACCCGAGGTCACCAAACCCCGGCTGATTCCGCAACAGTACGTGTCAACTCTCGAAAATCGTGATCAGGAGAGTTATGTCTCCGAGATCAAATTGTCTTTTGACGCACGGTTTTTATATGTGTCTAACCGCGGCGATAATTCAATAGCCTGTTTTAAAGTGGCTGATGATGGCTCGTTATCGTTTTTGTCGTTGACACCGACCGGCGGAAAATTTCCGCGTCATTTTGCGATGACACCCTGTGGTAAAGCGTTGTTGGCAGCTAACCAGGACTCCGGCACCTTACGTCTGTTCGAACGCGATGTGGAAACCGGCTTGCTGACCGATAGCGGTAGGGAAACCTCGATACCGGCTCCGTGTTACATCCGGTTTGCCGACGTATGAGTCTGTCCGGTTTTTCCGCCAATCTCGGTTTTCTGTGGCCCGAATTGTCTTTGGTCGACCGGGTGTACGCGGCGAAAAAGGCAGGTTTTGATGCGGTCGAGTGCCACTTCCCGTACGACACACCCGTGGCTGAACTCAAACAGGCGCTTGATGATACGGCGCTGCCGATGCTCGGTCTGAACACTCGGTTGGGGGGTGACGGAGACTTCGGTGTGGCGGCAATAGCCGGTCGGGAGTCACAGGCGCGTGAATACATTGATGAGGCTGTCGCCTATGCCACAGCGCTGTCGTGTCGGCATGTCAATGTTGTGCCCGGGAAAACGAGTCGCAGTACCAGTGCTGATGCCGTGTGTATCGACAACCTGACCTACGCTTGCCAACTGGCTGCACGCCATAGGTTGTCTATCGTTATCGAGCCGCTCAATACCCGCTCTGTGCCCGGCGCCTACCTGCACACGTTAGATCATGCTATTGAACTGATAACGGCGGTAGATGCTGATAATCTGAAGCTTATGTTTGATTGTTTTCACATGCAAATCATGCACGGCAATGTGACCTCGCTGCTGCTGAAAAATTTGGCATCTATCGCTCATATCCAGTTTGCAGCTGTACCCGATCGTGCCGAGCCTGATAGTGGCGAATTGGATTATCCGGTGATATTCGGCGAATTACAGCGAGCCGGCTGGTCGGGTTTTTTGGGCGCTGAATATCATCCCGTCACCACGACTGACGAGGGGCTAGGGTGGCTTGGCGTCTATCAACAGGAATTAACAAAGCAGTAGCATGACTCATCGATGTGGTGAGCGTTGGGTTAGCCAGACGCCGGTTTGCGCCGGTTAACTCATGGGTTTACAGTTAGGCGAACTGATGGGTTGGTTCGTGTGGGCGCGCTTTTGTCTGCCGTGGGGCAGTGACACGACTATTTTTGTAACAGCACATACACGGCACCGGTGCCGCCATCGTTTTCTCGCGCCGAGCAAAACGCGAGCACCCGTTTGTGGCGTTGCAACCAAATGGCAACGGCGGGTTTGAGCACCGGGCTTTTTGCGGCTATTTTGCGGCCACGACCGTGAATGATGCGCACGCAGGTGTGTTGTCTTTCACCCGACTCTCGCAGGAACAGCAGCACCTGATCACGGGCTTCGGCTTCGGTATACCCATGCAGATCAAGCTCGCCCTGAATGGCGTATTTTCCTGACTTCAGATTTCGCAATACACGCCGTTGCACACCGGGGCGTGTAAAACCCACATGTTCTCCGGTTTCAATGAGGTCGATTTCGGAAAAGTCCGACATAAGCTCACGCATGACGTTGGCGTTGTCATCCTGTGTGGCCCGCGGTCTTGCGGCAGGCTTGGGACGCGATGATGCCACCCGATCGTTGTTCACCGGCCGAACGTCTCCAACTGCCTCCCGAAAGAGATCGCTGTCGCTTTGACTGATTGGTTTTTTGCCCGCCATACCCCATTATACGAGTCGAATAACGTTCCTGCGAGACCGTATGCGTGACGTGCCGCGACCAGTACCCAAAAACGGTTGGCGATACCGCAGCGAACCGCAGAAGCTCTGGCCCCGCTTGCCGGCAAGCTCGATTGTTTGGCAGCTACGTATAAACAGCATGCTCGTATTATCAACAGGCATGGCAAGTTTGCCTGTCTCAGGAGACAACATACTATGACACGTAAAGTTGAAAAGACCCGTGAAGAGTGGGCGCAAACGTTAACACCGGAGCAGTTGAGTGTCGCCCGTGACAAAGGCACGGAGCGCGCGTTCACGGGTCAGTACAATGACCATAAAGGGGATGGTGAGTATCTGTGCGTTTGTTGCGGCGAATCACTGTTCGATTCTGCACAGAAATATGATTCCGGCAGTGGTTGGCCCAGCTTCTGGCAGCCCGCCACAACGGGTGCGGTGGAAGAAGAGACCGATACCAGTCACGGCATGGTTCGGACCGAAGTGATGTGCCAGTCGTGTGGCGCTCATCTGGGGCATGTTTTTCCGGATGGTCCCCAACCCACCGGGCAGCGCTACTGCATTAACTCCGCGTCACTGAATTTTAAAGATCGTAACGACAGCTAACAGCATTGCCACAGAGGCCGGTTCTGCGCCCACAGGGAACGCTTATTGCTCGGAATCGGGCATGAATACACCAAAACAACCGGTTTTTTTCCTGCACATCACCAAGTGTGGCGGCACGTCGCTACGCGCCGCCATGCTCAATGCACTGACACAACGGGGCGCGGCCGATGCCGCATTGCATCAGTTGGACGCACCGTTTTCCGCCCAGATTGCGCGTACCGCCAATCTGGAGACAATGGACGTCCGTGATCTGCTTTTGGCATCGACATTAAATACACCCGGTATCGAATTTGTTGCCGGTCATTACCGGTATACCGATGCGTTGCACGAGCCATTGCTGAGTCGCGCGATGTTTATAACCGTGTTGCGTGAACCGGTAGATCGTTTCCTGTCGCTGTATTACTACAACCATTACAAAAGCGGCGGACACGGGCATGAACCGTTATCGCTCGAAGACTACATTACCCGTCCCCGTGCAAGGCGCAGCGCCGAAGATTATGTCCGATTGTTCCGTGGTACCGGTGTTGATCATCGGGAGTTTGCGAGTGATCAGGATGTGGATGCTGCAATTCGTAATTTGCAGCGATTTGATCTGGTCGGCGAACTTAAACAGCAGGAAACGTTTTGCGCATCGTTGAGTGAGATGACCGGGCTTGATGTGAAGTTGCCTTTATTAAACCGAAGCCCCGCGCCAGCGAAAACCCGTCACCAGACACTCCCCAAAGCACTCCAGGATGAGATCACGCGTTTGTGTGCACCCTCTACTGCGGTGTATGACGCGGTGATGACTTCAGTCCTGCATAAAACCAGTGTAGCAGCGTAGTCATATCGTAAACCGGTAGCGTGGTCTCTGCGCGTATGCTATCGATAAATGGTGGTAGGTTGGTGCACTCGCACAAGATGGCACCCAGAGACTGGTGACGGCTGGTGAGCTCACGCACCGCATGGCGCACATCAGTCTCCAGCTTTGCTCTGGGTATGGTGTTGTCCCCGGTCATGATCCAGCGATAAAAGTTGGAGTCTTCGGCAAAGCCGACAACCGGTGCGTTTAAATCGCAACCGGTTTGGGTGAGGAGGTTGTCTGAGATAGCGCTCTGACGGTAAGTGAGTATGCCCACCGACTGTTCATCGCTGAGATGGTGCCGGATCATTGAATACTGCAACAGCGCGCTGGTCGCGACCGGTACCGAACATTGTTTGGCCAACGCCTGCTGATAGATACCCAAAAAACCACAGGTGGTCGTGATACCGCTGACCCCCTGTTTGATCAAGGCATTGGCGCCACGCAGAAATGGTTCAAGCAGGTTGGGTTCGTCAGCGGTGACAACCGCCTCGGGGGTGGCACCATCCACCACCTCGTAGACAAGTTCGAACGGCCACGAGGCCGGGTGTCCGATGTCACCCGGCAAACGTTCAAACTGTGTGTCGAGCATAAGAACACCAATGCTCATATTCCAATGTTCATATTCCAATGCTTATATTACAGGGCCTGCTGGTTACGGTAACGCAGCATCATCGAGCGAAGGTTAACGCCAGAGGCCGTCTCAATATGGATCCTGTTTTCGCCACAGCACGCATGACCTATTGTTGAGATGGCCTCTCTTGGTATAACGATTTAGCCGTTTGCCCGATTTTCGACGAGGCCGTCCACAACACCCGGATCTGCAAGTGTTGATGTATCACCGAGATTACCCAAATCATTTTCGGCAATTTTGCGCAAGATACGGCGCATGATTTTTCCGGAGCGGGTTTTGGGCAGACCCGGTGCCCATTGAATGACATCTGGCGTTGCAATCGGGCCAATCTCGCGCCGAACATGCTGTACGAGTTCTTTGCGCAGCTCTTCGGTTTCCTCGATACCGTTCATCAGCGTGACATAGGCGTAAATACCCTGACCTTTGATGTCATGCGGGTAACCCACAACCGCAGCTTCGGCGACACTGTCATGTAACACCAGCGCGCTTTCAACTTCGGCGGTGCCGAGGCGATGGCCAGAGACGTTCAGGACATCGTCAACGCGACCGGTGATCCAGTAATACCCGTCTTCATCACGCCGTGCACCGTCTCCGGTGAAGTAGTAGCCCGGATACATCTGAAAGTAGGTTTCAAAAAAGCGCTGATGATCGCCATAGACCGAGCGCATTTGTCCAGGCCACGAGTGGGTGATGACCAGATTACCCGACACCGCACCTTCAAGAATATTGCCCTGTTCGTCAACCAGTGCTGGCTGCACGCCAAAGAAGGGTTTGGTTGCAGACCCTGGTTTGAGCGCGGTGGCACCGGGCAGCGGGGTGATCAGAATGCCACCGGTTTCGGTTTGCCACCAGGTGTCGACAATGGGGCAACGGCTGTCGCCGACTACGCGGTGATACCATTCCCACGCTTCCGGGTTAATCGGTTCGCCGACACTGCCCAACAGCCTCAGCGTGCTTCGGTTGGTTTTGGTCACGGCATCATCGCCCTGGGCCATCAATGCGCGTATCGCGGTTGGTGCAGTATAGAAAATGGTGACGCTATGCTTGTCGATGACTTCCCAAAAACGACTGCTGTCGGGGTAGGTGGGGATACCTTCGAACATCAGTGTGGTCGCACCATTGGCCAATGGTCCATACACGATGTACGAGTGACCGGTGACCCAGCCAACATCTGCGGTGCACCAGTAGATGTCTCCTTGCTGATAGTCGAACACATACTTGTGTGTCATCGCAGCGTAAAGGATATAACCACCGGTGGTGTGCAGTACGCCCTTGGGTTTACCGGTAGAACCAGAGGTATACAGAATGAATAGCGGATCTTCTGCGTCCATGGCCTCGGGCTCGCACTCTGCTGATTCACCGTCAATCACATCGTGATACCACACGTCGCGTCCTTCTGACCATGCCACGCTTTCGCCACCACGTTTTACAACCACCATATGCTGAATGCTGGGGGTTGAGGCGAGCGCTATGTCTGCATTGTTTTTGAGTGGCACGGCTTTGCCACCGCGAATACCCTGATCGGCTGTGATCAGGATCGTGCATTCGGAATCGTTGATGCGGTCTTTGAGCGCGTCGGGGGAGAAACCTCCGAATACGACCGAGTGAATCGCACCGATGCGTGCACTGGCAAGCATGGCAACCGTGGCTTCAAGCACCATCGGCATGTAGATACAAATGCGGTCGCCTTTTTTGACGCCGAGTTTCTTCAGACCATTGGCAAACCGACAGACTTCCGCGTGTAATTCTTGATAGCTGACATGCCGATCAACACCGGGATCGTCACTTTCCCAGATGATCGCTGTCTGATCACCGCGCTCGGCCAGATGTCGGTCGAGGCAGTTGTAGGAGACGTTAAGCTTGGCACCGTCGAACCACTTGATATCGGCTTTGTGATAGTCCCATGCCTGTACCGTTTTCCAGGGTTCCATCCAGTCGATAAACAGGTTGGCTTGCTCTGCCCAGAATGCATCGGGATCACTGATAGAACGTTGATACATCTCATCGTACTGAGCCGTGGTGATCAGCGTATTAGCAGCAGTGTCGGCATCGACGGGGTAGATCTTGGAATCAGACATACAGCCTCCAGTGGGTCGTTAGTGTTTTGACCTGATTTTACCCTGTTGGCGCTGTCGGTAACAGTGATCTGGTGCGCCGCTCGGGTATAGTGAGTATTGACTTGCACGGTAACTGTGCGGCGGTGCCGGTGGATTGGCCGCAAGACCAGCTATGGGCGATGGTTGGTGTCACACCGGAGCACCTGTCGCCACCCGCTATCGCCTGCAATTATCTGCGGTCGCCTGCAATCACCTACGGTCGCCTGCAATCACCTACGGTCAGGGGCGCGGCAGTTCCATTTTCTGGCGACGTTCCCACAGCGCTTTACGACTGATGCCAAGGCGCTGTGCGATCTCGGTCTCGGAGAGCTCCTGTTGGTGCCGCAGTACAAAGTAGCGGAAATACCCGTCGAGGCTGAGGCTTCGTGTATGCGTATCTGTGTCGGCGGCGTTACCGGCAACGTCGAAGCCGAGATGTGCCGGTAGAATTTTGCCCTGATCACACAACAACGCAGCGCGTTCGATCATGCTTTTCAGTTCTCGGACATTACCCGGCCAATGGTAGGCGCGAATGGCGTGCAGGGCATCGTCAGACAAATCGATTTCATGCTGACGGTAGCGCTGCACAAACAGTTTTAGGTAGTGCCGCGCGAGAGACTCAAGATCCTCCGCGCGAGAGCGCAGTGGTGGCACAGACAATTCGTGTGACGCAAACGCTGCAGCGAGATCGGCATGTAACAAACCGTTATCCAGCAGATGCTGTAATGGTTGTGTGCCCAGCACGATAACATGTACGTTAAATGAGCGTTCTCCGGCAAGCAGGGCTGCAAATTTTTCTTGGGTGTCGAGACGTAAACACTCCAGATTACGAATCACCAGCGTTCCCCCCTGTGCTGACTGCACCAGCCCGGCTCGCGGGGCCGCATCCATCGGTTTGCCGGACCAGCGCCCCCCCAGCAGGAGTGAATCGCGTTCGCCAGTGGGTACCGTGGGCAGGTCGGCAACCACCAGTGGTCCGTCGCAGCGTGGCCCTTGGTCATGTGCCAGTCTTGCCAGTAACTCTTTACCCGTACCAATTTCTCCGACCAGAAAACAGTGTGACAATGCCGGGTGAGATGAGGCGTCCGGAAGCTGTGTCAGTCGATCGACGATGGTCAACATCGCAGTGTTTGCGGTGGTGAGTTCGTCGTGTGGAAAGACCCTGAGCAGGTCTTGTTTCATCGCAATATTTTGCGCATGGAGTCTATTGTGTTTCAGTGCCCGGTTGATCACCAGCAACAGTTCATCGTGATCAAACGGTTTGGAAATGTAATCGATAGCGCCGAGCTTCATCGATTCAACGGCTGATCGCACACTGGCATGGCTGGTCATGATAACCACCGGTACCGGCTTAGCTAACGCAATGAGATCGGTTCCTTCAGCGCCGGGTAGCCTCAAGTCTGCCAGTATCAGGTCGTAAGTGGCCACATTAACGCGGTTGGCCTCTTCAACATTGCCTACTGCTGTCACCTCAAACTGATGACGTTCCAGCAGTTTTTGTATGGCTTTTCTGATGATCGGTTCGTCTTCGACCAGCAACAGACGACTCACAGCGTGTCTCCTTGATACAGTGGTAATTCAACGTCGACAATCGTACCGTGACCGGACGGTGCTGTTGCACGTTCTTGTTTGTGTTCTTGGTTGCGTTCTGGTGTGCGATCTGCGCCCTGTTCTGGCCCGCGCTCTGGCACGCGTTCTGGCCCGCGCTCTGATGCGGCCATGATATTGACCTTGCCCCCGTGATCCTGCACAAGACTATAAACCAGCGGCAGACCCAGTCCGGTGCCTTCGCCGACCGGTTTTGTTGTGAAGAACGGATCGAACACACGACTGCGGTTTTGTTCGCTGATCCCGGCACCCTGATCCTCAACGCTAATGATAATTTTGTCTGCGGCAACACGGGCGTACACATGAACCGGTGTGCCGTGAACTGAGGCATCACACGCGTTGTTCAGCAGGTTCACAAAGATTTGAATAATGTGCTGTTGATTGGCGTGAACATGATGCGCCGGATCCAGCTCAAGACTGATATCAATGGCACGGGCAGCATCAGCGAGCTTAACGAGCCTGATGGCTTCCATAATGCTGGCCTGTAACGACACAACGTCACGTTCTTGCCCCAGAATTTCGCCCGAGCGCGAAAAGGTCAGCAGCGATCTGACGATGCCGTTGATGCGCTCAACCTGCGACAAAATATCGTCAGCGCTTTCCTGCACGGCGGCCGGTTCATTGTCGTATTCGAGGTTTTGCGCAAGGCTGGCAATCCCGGTAAGCGGATTACCGATTTCATGTGCAACTCCGGCTGCTAACCGACCGACCGATGCCAGGCGTTCGCTGTGGGCCAATTCCGATTCGAGTGTGTCAAGGTGCGTACGGTCTTCCACCAATATGACCTTACCCGATAACTGTTGCGTGCTTGGTACCAGCGCGGCGATATCCGATTTGTGAAAATTGCATGATGCCAGGCGACCGTCAATGTCAACGCGCTGTTTGAATCGATGATTGTCATCAGAGCCTGCAAAATCGGTGAGCAGGTTATTCCAGGGTGCAGGTAATGCGCGCAGGGAGCCTTTTAGTGCGGTGCTTTCGTCAACGCCAGAGATGCGTTGCATCGCAGAGTTCCAGATCAGAATGTCCTGTCCGGGTCCGACCGAGCACACGCCGAGCGGCAGTTCTTGCAGGACGTTGCGCAGATATCGCCGCAGATCATCGAGCTCTCGTGTCACGCCCCTGAGCTCTTGCCGAGAGGTTTCGAGTCGTCGCTCCATGAATCCAAGACTTTCGGTTAATGCAATGTCTGACGCGCCTGACAGTTGTAGTGAGCCGCGTAGTATCAAGCGCGCCACGGTAGGTCCCAACAGACCTGACAGATTACGTTCAAGCCGGGCATGTAACAAACGCAGTTCGTCAGGATGCCGGGTATCGTGATCAAGATCCAGCTCACCAAGCGCACGTTCGACTTCCTGTACCGCCACATCATTACCCAGCACTTGTTCGAGTTCGGTCACAAACTGGTTGATAGATGTCGCTGTCACATTACCCGACAATGGCTGCAGTGCATCGCTGATGCAGGCCAATGACGCTTCCTGCTCTTCTTTACTTTGACGCGTCAGTAGTGAACCTGCAATCAGCAGTGTGCTATTCACTGACAGCGTGCAGAACGTCGACAGACTCCAGATGTCGGTGTTGATAAACGCCTGAAAATCGTTAAGCCACTCGGTGATCTGTGCGGTGGGAGGCACCAGTAGCGGCAGTATTAACAGGCAAAACCAGACGCTGGCGCCACCGAGTAAA
>CALDUO010000238.1 GCA_937923745.1 uncultured Granulosicoccaceae bacterium | reverse complement strand
GTCCATCCGTCCGGTAATTGTCCGAATACCACATAGCCATAAAATGTTGCCCAAATAATAATGGTGTAGTGCATCGGCGCGACGGTTGCTGCCTCTGACAATTCCAGTGACTTTATCACCAGTATTTCTCCACCAGCGCCAAACACGGCAAGGGCTGCAAACAGTACCCACTGCAACGACGTCTCAGGTGAAACCCAAACGAAGGGGAGTGGCACGGTAATGACCAGACTTGCGGTGATGGCCGTGTAGCAGACGGTGGTTGCCGTGTTATCAGAATCAGATAAAAACCGTCCGAGCACTTGCCGCGCTGCAAAAAAGGCAGCTGCCAGAACCACCAGTAAAATGGCCGGATGCATGGCGCCCAAGCCAGGTCTTATAATCACCAGAGCTCCCAGAAATCCAACAGCCACCGCCGACCAGCGCCGGACACCGACCTTCTCTTTCAACAGTAATGCGCCGAACAGGGTCAGAAAAAAAGGTGCTACAAAACTCGCAGCCACGGCATCGGCCAACGGGGCATACCGCACCGCAAAAACAAACAACAAACTGGAAATAACAACCAGTACACCACGACAAATTTGCAAGTGTTTGCGGCGACTGTTTAATACAGACAGTCCGCGTACTGTCAGTAAAATCATCACGCCGAGAAACAGGCCACTTTGCCTAAACCAAATGATCTGCACCGGATGAAAGTCACTGGTCAAAAACTTCGAAAGCGTATCGCCAGCTGCAAACAGAAACATAGCCAGTAGCATAAGCACGATACCCAGTTGCCCGTTGGGTCGATCATTATTGATTTGCAATTTCACCGGGTGTTGTATTGTCGGTTGAGTGGCGTTAATCGAAACTCTGCAGGCCGTTATCACCGGTCAGTGTCGACAGATGTGATAATGGCAGTGATGATAAAGACACCTGCCTGCGCTACCTACCGGTTATTCCGGCCGGTTATGCTTGCCGGTTATGCCGGCCAGTAATGCCGGTCAGTAATGCCGGCCAGAAAGGGCCGAATAGTATCTTCCACCAATCACCGCCGCCGCATACTTATGGCGTGATGTACTGCTTGGCAGATACACACTATGTGCGTCTCATCAAACCAACAAACTGACCTCGTCGTATGTAGAGCCGTGTCGTGGGTAAAGTCATAATCGTCGGTATTATGCAGTATATTGCAGGCTAAGAATTTTTGTATTTTTTCTCGGTATAGCGTTTGCTCTTCCGGTGTAACTCGACAACCCACCCAAGCGTTGCCACGCGATCGGTTGAATGGCTGTCACAGTGATCAAGCGGTGTCAGGGCCAGCAACAGCTGCGATACGGTCAGGCTTGCCTATGGAGACGCAACCTCTTGACCCTGTTCGCGCTGATGTTCCATGCTGCAACCCAACGTCGGAACAGGTGCGAGGACGGTATGAATTATAAGTTTGAGTCGGTGTAAATTGTAAAGTGGTCAAAAAGCAGTTCTTTCAATTTATCGATAGAATATAATCGAACAATAGTTAATGTGTAATGACGCTTTTTATGCGCCATAAACGGTAGTTCATGAAACTGCAATGCATAAAGCTGCAATTCATAAAACTGCAATATAGTGCTGTGAACAAATACAGCGTTCGGTCCGCAAGGGAGCAGTCTACGAATACCTAAACAATCGTACCATTAGCCAGAAGCCATCTCTCCATACGAGCATGTGTGTTCAGGCGTGGGTACTGTTAAATCGAGCAGCGCAGTCAACAGCCGTCAATGAACAGTGCCGAGCAGAGCAGAGCTCTTTACGGTACCTGCGCACAGGATCAATGTTGAGACGGCGTCCGGACACGATGCACGAAGGGTGCGTCTTCACAGGCGGAGAGATCTTGTAGATCGCCCTCGGAATTCACCAGAGGAGATTGCCAGAGGTTATGGCTAGAGGAGATTGCCAGAGGCTATGGCCAGAGGAGATTGCCAGAGGCTATCACCTGTGGATATAGCTAGAAGAGATCCCCTTTGGATGCAGCTAGACGAGATCGTTTGATTGGGCCGATGGTTCGATAGGGCGCGCCTATGCTGTGGGTTGAGCTCAATCGGGCGAGCGTTGACGGCGCTCTGCACGTGTTAGTCAACAAGAGGTGGCGAACAGGAAACAGTGTGTAAGGTTCACCAATGAGTTCGGAAAATTCGTATTCCAAGTTAACGCACGCTGTGTCGTTAACACGGGTTTACCTCCGTGAATCAAGCAGGCAAGTTATGCGACACAAAAAAACGGCACGGCTAATACAGATGCGATACCGTGAAGTGCGAAAGCGCCGATATCGCCAAGTTTTTATCGTTACCACCAAGGCAGTATTTACTAACTCATCAACGGATTAGCAGAAACGATAACGGATGAATAATCGAAACTTTGGAACAGGCTACCACTCGGTCTTTAAAAAAGGGCATTTGACGCTCGGCATAGGGTATCCACTTGAGGCTTATGAAAGCCCGATACCACTGATGAAAGACCAGCTTGCACTCGGCCGTCAGGTAGAGGACGGCGGTTTTTCAGCCGTGTGGGTGCGTGATGTGCCGCTGCTCGACCCGTCGTTCGGTGATGCCGGACAGATATTCGACACATGGTCTTGGATGGGGTATCTCGCTGCGACCACTACATCCATAGCGTTGTGCACCGGTTCGGTTATTTTGCCGTTGCGTCACCCGGTTGATACAGCAAAGGCCGCAGCCTCTGTCGATCATCTGTCCGATGGGCGTGTCATTTTGGGGGTGGCATCAGGTGACCGGCCTGTCGAGTACTCGGTGTACCAACAACCGTTCGATTCACGCGACGAGGCCTTCAGAAATGCGGTGGGTTTTATACAACACAACACACATCGTCCTGAAAACTGGGATGACCAGCAGGCACTGTTAACCCGGCAGGTCGAGCTGCTGCCCAAGAGCTATCACGGTGATATGCCGCTTTTGGTCACCGGCAACAGCCGTCAATCGCTGGATTGGATAGCGGCTAACGGAGACGGTTGGCTGATGTACCCACGTCCGCCAGAAGTACAGCAGGCAGTTGTTGAAAACTGGCAGAGCCACGTCACGGCAGCAGGATTCGACTGGAAACCATTCTCACAGTCATTGTACATTGACCTTACCGAAGATCCCGACACCGAGCCCACCAAAATACATCTGGGCTACCGGCTGGGCCGAAACCGGCTGATTGAGCATCTGGCTGCGCTACGGGACATCGGTGTGAGCCACGTGGCGCTAAACATCCGATTTGCGTCCCGACCCGTGGCCGATGTGATTGGCGAGTTGTGCGAGTACGTCGTGCCTGAATTCCCCAAATTGCACACTTAATATCGCTTTGGTAAATCTGTAGGCATCAGACTTAACTACAGGTTAAATTCCGTAGTATCCTTCCACCCGTCTTTAGGCTTACAGCAATCATGTTATGACCTCAGCGGGTGAACCCCTCGACCTAATCTGTCTCGGGCGCGCAGGCGTCGATTTTTATGCCGACCAGATCGGCAGCCGACTCGAAGATGTCGGCAGTTTTTCCAAATACATTGGTGGCTCGTCCACCAACATTGCCTGTTGCTCGTCCAGAATGGGCCTGTCAACGGCGCTCATCACGCGTGTGGGTGATGAACATATGGGCCAGTTCATTCGTGAGCAGCTACAGCGCGAAGGGGTAGACACCTCGCATGTCATAACCGACCCCGAGCGACTCACGGCGCTGGTGGTATTGGGTATCAAAGACCAAGACACCTTCCCACTGATTTTCTATCGTGAAAATTGTGCTGACATGGCTATTGCCGAGAGCGATTTTGACGTCAACTTTATTCAGCGCGCCAAAGCGCTACTGATCACCGGCACCCATTTTTCCAGCGAATCTGTGTACCGCACCTCGCGTCACGCATTAACACTCGCGAAAGACACCGGCGTTAAAACCGTGCTCGACATAGACTATCGCCCGGTGTTGTGGGGTTTGACGACCAAAGGTGATGGCGAAACCAGGTTTGTCGCCAATGACAATGTGACCACTCACCTGCAAAGTATCCTGCCCGAGTTCGACCTGATTGTTGGCACCGAAGAAGAAATTCATATCGCCGGGGGCAGCACTGATACCATACAGGCGTTACGTCATATCAGGCAGCTCAGCACTGCCACGCTCGTGCTCAAACGTGGCCCGTATGGCGCCAGTGTCTATGACGGCGACATCCCCGACACGCTTGATGAAGGCGTGACCGTCGAGGGTGTGACCGTTGCTGTGTTGAATGTGCTGGGAGCCGGTGATGCGTTTATTTCCGGTTTTTTGCGCGGTTGGATCAACGGTGAAGGGCACGAACAAGCGCTGCGTTACGCCAATGCCTGCGGTGCACTGGTTGTCTCGCGCCACGGCTGCACACCGGCGATGCCGACACGTGAAGAGCTCGACTACTACCTGGCTAACAGTGCTGCCATTCCAAAGCCCGACACCGATACCGAGCTGAATTATCTGCATCGGGTCACGACACGATCCACACAATGGTCGACACTGTACATTCACGCGTTCGATCATCGGATTCAGTTTGAAGAGATGGCAGCAGAGGCGGGTGCTTCGGCTGATCGGCTGCCGACGCTTAAGTCATTGCTGCTCGACGCAACGCATGCCGTAATCACATCCCATAAGCTCAACGGGTCAGCCGGTATTCTGTGTGACGGGCGGTTTGGTCAAGCGGTGCTCAATGATGTCACGGGTGGTGCAATGTGGATTGGCAGGCCGGTCGAGAGCCCGAAATCGCGTCCCCTCGAATTTGAAAATGGCCAGAGCATCGGTACCATTCTGGCATCATGGCCGCTCGAACACATTGTCAAATGTCTGGTGTACTACAGTGCTGCTGATGACACCGTAACACGTGATCTGCAGGATAAAAAAATCTGGGAGCTTTATGACGCGTGTTGTCACAGCGGACATGAGTTACTGCTCGAAGTGATTCCACCACAGGAGTCATTGCCGGTTGGCGAGTCTGTGTTAAGCAGTATGCGCCATCTCTTCGAACTCGGTATTCGGCCCGACTGGTGGAAAGTACCCTGTATGCAACGCGACGATGTGCTCGCTATGGATCAGCTCATCGCGGCGCAGACACCACACTGCCGCGGTATTGTCGTGTTGGGCCTTGATGCTCCGGCACCCGAGCTTGCCGAGGGGTTTCGGGCATTCCGGGGTATAGAGCGGGTAAAGGGGTTCGCGGTTGGCAGAACCTTATTTGGCCAGCCGTCAAAGGCATGGTTACGCCGCGACATTGATGACGCCGAGCTTGTCACCACGGTGGCACAGAACTACGCACAAATGATCGAGCTGTGGCAACGTGCTATGGTCGAGCCTTAAGCGAGCGCAGGTGTTTATTCGTGCCGGTCACACTCAAAGATGTAGCGTTGCGGGCCGGTGTCTCCCGATCTGCTGTCTCACGCACCTTCACCGCAGGTGCTTCAGTGTCTGCTGTGATGCGCCAAAAAGTAGAACAGGCGGCACGGGAGCTGGGGTATACACCTAACGCGTTGGCGTCCAGTCTGACCACCGGTAAAACCGGACTGATTGGTCTTGTATCCAATAATTTCCATAACCCGCTGTTTCTCGAGATATTTGATCTCTTCACACGGGGTCTGCAAGAGCGTGGACTTCGACCCTTGTTGGTCAACCTCACCGAAGAAACCGAGCCCGACAAATCGGTCAACATGTTGCGCCAGTATTCAGTAGACGGTGTTGTCGTGGCCTCTTCGACGTTAACACCGGCGTTCTCGCAGGCGTTTCGTGATGCCGGCTTGCCCGTGGTGCATTCATTTGGCCGCCATTCCGCCACACCGCAAGTGCATGTAGTTGGCATAGATAACGTCGAGTGCGGACGCATGGCGGCGCGTGAACTTCTCAGCCGCGGTTATCGGCGTATCGGTTTTATGGGTGGTCCGGAGAGTGCGACATCCACACAAGACCGGTTGCAGGGTTTTATGACAGAGTGCCAAGCGCATACCAGTCGTGGCCTGAAAATCAGTCACTCGTTTGCAGCGGCGTATTCGTTTGAGGCAGGCTTATCCGAGATGACCCGACTGCTGAGGCGGCAACCGGCACAGGCTTATTTTTGTGGTGACGACATCCTCAGCATCGGTGCATTGGCTGCTATTCAAAAAAAGGGTTTGTCGGTACCGGATGATATTGGGCTGATAGGTCTAAACGATATGGCCATGTCGGGTTGGGAGAACATAGCACTGACCACCATCAGACAACCCATTGAGCAAATTGTCAGTTCGTCGATAGAGCTGATTGTGGCAATGTTAAAAGAGCCTGACCGTTACCCCGAAGCCAGATTGTTTCCGGCGACCATCATTGAACGCGATACACTGAGACCGCACAGCGATAACACCAAATCATCAACGTAAGTGCAGGTGTTAACACTGGCTTTGATGCCCGAACATCCACACGCATCAAAGCAGGCGCGAGAATCGGCCGTAGCGTTGCCAAAAGGGCAGGTGGGCGAAAAGGCTGGTATTTGCATGACACACGATGTCGGAGCAGACGCCCGACATTGTGTTTACCCGGAAACGCTAAATCGTTTGGCTGGCATCGGGACTGTTATAAAGCCCGGTATTAGGCCCGACCCAAGACGCGGCCGGGTATTAGACGCGGCCCGGAATTAGGCGCGGTATAGGATCGCGGCACTGGTCGTGGCACTGGTCGTGGCTGGGGTCGCGGCATGGGTCGCTTGGTTGTGTTACTCAGGTGCGAAACATGGGTGGACGGGCATCAACCCACACACCGTTTGACGCACCTGATTCTGCCACTGCCTGAACCGCCGCCATGGAGCGCAGACCGTCAGATGCTCTGGGGTACAGATCGCTGGCGGGGTCGGGTGTTGTATTGTTTATCTTGGCGCTAATAACTTCTGCCAGATCCTTGTAGATATTGGCAAACGCCAGCGGCATACCTTCGGCATGTCCGATGGTCACGCGACTGGTACGATCTGCCTCGGGTGACAGGTTACCCTCGCCACGTTCAATCACCTGTAGTCTTTCGTTCAGTGGCATGTAATACAGTTGGTTGGGTTGTTCCTGCGACCAGCGCAGACCGCCTTTTTCGCCAAACACTTGAATAGCCAAACCGTGTTGGCGTCCGATGGCAATAGATGACGTCCAGAGTCTGCCGACTGCACCGCCGTCCATTCTGAAATTGACCATTGCATCGTCTTCGAGTTTGCGTGACGGTATGCACGAGACGATGTCGGCTGACAGTGAGGTGACTTCCTGTCCGGTTACAAAGGATGCCATATGCATGGCGTGGATACCGCAGTCAGCGAATTGCGCCGATACACCGGCCTGCGCGGGGTCATATCGCCACCTGACGCGCGGGTTGTCGGCATCGGCAGCATCAGCGTGATGGCCGTGGGCAAACTCTGCGTTCACAACCCTGATGTTGCCAAGGTCGCCACGCGCGATCATCGCCCGCATGTGTCGCACGAGTGAGTAACCGGAATAGCCATAGTTGACGGCGCATACCGTGCCGCTCGCGTGCGCCGCTTTGACAATCTCTTCGCCTTCCCCGACGGTCATTGTCATGGGTTTTTCGCACAGCACATGAAAGCCCGCGTCGAGAAATGCCCGTGTAATGTCGTAGTGTGTGGCATTGGGTGTCGCGACAGTCACCAGATCAACGCGGTCTTCCCGTGCTGATTCACCAGCCAACATGTCTTGCCAGCTTCCGTACGACCGGTCTGCTGCCAACCCCAGTGTTTGACCATACGCACGGCCTGCATCGGGTCGGTGATCGAGTGCACCTGCAGTAAATTCGAACAGTCCGTCCAAACCTGCACCCAATCGATGAGCCGGGCCAATTTGGCTGCCTTCTCCACCACCGATCATGCCCCATCGTAATTTTTTCATTGGTGTTTTCGCCAGTTGTTGTTGGGAGCCACAGTCAAACCCGGGTGTTCCGGGTTAAACCAGTGGTCTCAGGTCAATCCAGTGGTCTCAGGTAAACCCGATTGACTCCAGGTATTCGCGATTCACGCGAGCATCGCCGACAGGGTCGGGGTCAAGGGTAGGATCGCAATCTTGTTCTATCGTGCACCAACCCGAATAACCACTGTCAACCAACAGTTGTCTTACTGCCGGAAAATCAACGTCACCGGTTTCGGCCAAGGTGCAGAAAATTCCTTGTCCACAGGCGTCGTAGAAACCGGTACGGTTGGCGATAGCCTGTGCTTTTACGGTTGGATTTGTGTTTTTAAAATGCACATAAGTAATGCGATCCATGTGTCGCTGCATAAATGCGACCGGATCAAAACCCGCGTAGGTGCAGTGGCCGGTATCAATGCAGATTTTCAGAATTGACGGGTCTACCTCTTCAAGGAGTCGTTCGACCTCTGGCTCAAAGTCCATAAACCCGCCGGCATGCGGGTGAATCTCCGGGATGAGTCCGTATTCTTCAGCACCCATTTTGGCCACGGTTACAATTCGGTCGCGATAGGCTGCCCATTCGGCGTCATCCATTTGCTCGGCTTCACTGGCGCGCCCGGCAGTGGGCGCGCGGCGCGGTGAGATGGAGTCTATGATCACAAAGTGTTTTGCGCCATGTGCAACCAGCGCCTGACAGGTGCGTTTGGCACCGTCGAGCACGTCGTCCCACTGCGCGGGATCGTGGAATGCACGAAACACCACGCCACCAATGAGCTCCAGTTGTTCTTTGGCCAGCGCATCACCCAACTCGGCCGGGTCTTCGGGCATAAAACCAACAGGGCCAAGCTCAATGCCGGTATAGCCTGCTTCGCGGCATTCTTTGAGGACGGTTTGCCATGTGGGGTTTCGCTCATCGTTTGCGAATTCTACGCCCCAGGAGCAGGGTGCATTGCCAATTCTGATGCTCATGCCTGTTAGCCTTATATTGTCAGGTTAAAAACGGGATTGCCGGGTGTCGGTGGTGTGCAGGAGACGCTGGTCACAGACGCATTTAGCGGGCACTTTTCGGTTTGCAACCGGTTGCATTTATTGTATCCTCGGGGCGGATAACGGGTCAATCGACAATTGGCGCAAAACGCATTCCATTCTCTCACTAGTGATCACTTATGAACATGGAACAAGGCACAACAACACCAACCACGCAGCTGACCACAGCACAGGCAATCATCAAGTGGTTATCCAACCAGTTTATTGAGATTGACGGTGAAGAGCAGCGGGTGTTCGGCGGTGGCTTTGGTATTTTTGGGCACGGCAATGTCACCTGTCTTGGTGAGGCACTGTACAACCATCGTGAAGAATTGCCGCTGTACCGTGGACAAAACGAACAGAGCATGGGCTTTGCTGCCGCCGGTTATGCCAAATATCATTTGCGTCAACGCATGATGTTTTGTACTGCCTCGGCAGGTCCGGGTACATCCAACCTTGTGACCTCTGCTGCGCTGGCACATGCGAATCGTCTTCCGATGTTATTGCTGTGTGGTGATACCTACTTAACTCGCTTGCCTGATCCCGTGTTACAACAAATGGAAAATTTTGGTGATCCAACGTTTGGTGTCAACGATGCGTTCAAACCCGTCACGCGTTACTGGGACCGCATCTGTCATCCGGCGCAAATCATTCAGTCCTTACCACAAGCGCTGGCCACGCTGCTCGACCCTGCAGACTGTGGTCCGGCGTTTCTTGGGCTACCGCAAGATGTACAGGGGTGGACTTACGATTACCCGACGACGTTTTTTGACAGGCAAGTGCACCGCATACGACGCCAGAGCAGTGATACGTTAGAGCTCCAGCAGGCAGCAGACCTGTTAAAAACCGCAGAACGTCCAATGATTATCGCGGGCGGCGGGGTGCAATATTCGCGAGCGGTGGCAGAGCTAACCGCATTTGCCGAAACCCATCAGATACCCGTGGCCGAGACCATCGCCGGGCGCGCAAATCTGTTGGCAACCCACCCGTTAAATATTGGCCCTGTTGGGGTGACCGGTTCCAACTCTGCCAATGCAATTGCCGAGCAGGCAGATGTCATTGTCGCGATTGGCACGCGCCTACAAGATTTTACGACAGGCTCGTGGACAGCGTTTGCACCGGATGCCCGGTTTATATCACTGAATGTCGGGCGCTTCGATGCGGTCAAACATCAGTCGTTGCCGGTGGTGGGGGATGCAAAGTTAACGATAGCGGCCCTTGGTGAATTAAGTGACGGTTATGTTGCACCTGAGGCGTGGACACAGCAGGCGCAAACCGAGCGGGAGCAGTGGGATGTTTACGTGAAACAAAATGTGGCTTACGGTAACCGGCCCAACTCGTATGCACAGGCCATCGGTGTTGTGAATCGCCTGTGTGACCCACAAGACAGGGTGGTCGCAGCTGCCGGTGGTTTACCCGCTGAGGTCACCGCGAATTGGCGAACGCTTGGTATCGGCACCGTTGATGTTGAATTTGGATTTTCCTGTATGGGGTATGAGATCTCCGGAGCATGGGGTGCGCGTATCGCACAGACTGAATCAGAGCCTGATCAGGACACCATTGTGTTTATTGGTGATGGCTCTTATTTAATGCTCAATTCAGATATTTATTCGAGTGTGCTGACCGGTAAGAAATTAATCATAGTGGTGCTCGACAACGGTGGTTTTGCAGTGATTAATAAACTGCAAAACAATACCGGCAACGAGAGCTTTAACAACCTCATAAAAGATACACCAACGGTGACTGCCGAGCCGTTTGCTGTCGACTTTGAAGCGCATGCCAAATCGATGGGTGCCAATGCCATTACCGTGGCCGATCCCGACGAACTCGATACTGCGTTTATTGCTGCCAAAGCCTCACAGAACACCACGGTGATCGTCATGCAGGTTGATGCATACGAGGGCTGGACCAACGAGGGCCATACCTGGTGGGAGGTGGGTACGCCCGGTGTCTCTGACAGTGAGCGAGTGCGCGATGCCCATAGTGAATGGGAGTCGGGGCGGCATCGTCAGCGACGCGGTGTCTAGCTGGCATTGACTGGCTAGCATTGACTGGTTTGCTTTATTTGGCCTGCTGTACTTGGCTTGCTGTACTTGGCCTGCTGTATTTGGCCTGCTGTATTTGGCTTGCTTTATTCACAAAGGTGAACACAGTGTTAACCAGACATCGGACCCTAACCTGGACTATCAGTTTTTCGGACTCATTAATGAATTTTGCGCATGGTTTCCTGTTCGCCACCGCCCCGTTTAGCGTCCTGTTTATCACCCCGTTCACCATCATGGGCAGGGCGCCGTCACAGCTTGTCCGATTGAGCTCAAGCTCTAGATCGAACTCAGGCCCCAGATTGAGCGCAGGCCCCAGATTGAGCCCATGCCTCAGATTGAGCTCAGGCCCCAAACCGAGCGCAGGGAATAGCTGCCTCGCTCAATCGAACGATCAGCCGCAGCGATCTACAAGCTCGCCCCGCCTGTGGAGACGAACCCTTCATGCATAAAGCCGACTCATGATCACCTTTGCCAGTCATCACTTTTTGATTATCGGTCGGGCCGGTATGGATTTTAATGCCGATCCACCGGGTGTCAAAATTGAACATGCCACCGGGTTTCAGGCAAGCCTTGGCGGATCATCGGCCAATATTGCGGCAGCATTGTGCCGGCTCGGTATGTCGGCGTCACTCGTCACCCGAGTCTCCGATGACGCGATCGGACGTTATTGTTTGAATCAGCTCGACGCCTATGGTGTCAATCGCACCTACGTGAAAGCCATTGCAGGTGAGTACCGCAACTCACTGGCAGTGGTTGAGTCTTGTATTGAGGATCATCAGGCGGTGATTTACCGCAACGGTGCTGCTGACTTTCAGATGGAGCGTGCTGATGTGGCGGACATAGATTACGCGTCGTATGGTGCCTTGATTACCACCGGTACGGTGTTGGCAGCTGAACCCTCACGCGATGCAACGTTTCATGCATTCCAACTGGCAAAGGATGCCGGAATACCACTGATCTTTGATGTCGATTACCGGCCCTACAGTTGGGTCTCTGCAGAAGACGCTGCCGACACCTACTCGAAAGCAGCCGAGCTTTGCGACGTGATTGTCGGTAATGATGTTGAGTTTGGTTTTATGGCCGGTGACTACAAACACGGTCTGAGTAAAGCGCGAGAGCTTGCACGCAACAGTGCCACGCTGGTCGTCTATAAGATGGGCGAGCATGGGGCGATCACTTTCGCGCGGAATGCGGCTGCTGACGAGGGCGCACCCGACGAGCTTCGTACTGGAATATATCCGGTTACCGCTCTAAAACCCACCGGTGCCGGCGACAGTTTTATGGGTGGTATGCTCGCGTCGTTGTGTCACGGTTACCCACTGAAAGAAGCGGTGCTGCGCGGATCTGCCTGCGCGTCTATCGTGGTGTCAAAACCCGGTTGCGCGCCAGCGATGCCAACCGTTGAAACACTCAACGAGTTTTTGTTGTCTCACGCCGGACCGACCAACCCCGATTTGAACCAACACGAATCGAACTAACACGAATCGAATTAAACCGAATCGAACTAACCACAGGAATATAAGTGTATGCACATCGCACCGTTTGATAACCAAAACAAGCCCATCGTTGATGTGGACGACAGCACTGTTCCGCTCAACTACTTCAATATTGTAAAGCTGAAAAAATCTCAGGCGTTTGAGTATCAGGTGCCAGGGTATGAAACCTGTATTGTGCCTGCAACCGGCACGGTTGATGTCGACGTCGAAGGTGTGTCGTTTGCGGCACTCGGCAAGCGCTCTGAAGATGTGTGGGACGGTGAGCCTGAGGGAGTGTACGTGCCCGTAGGTGCCAAGGTCACCATGGTGTGTGAGTCTGACGAGGCCGAAGTCTTTGTGGCAGGTGCAAAATTTGATCAGGTGCTTGAGCCGTTTGACGTGCGCGCTGATGGCCTTGATTTGGTGCAGTACGGCTCTGATGACACCAAAACACATCGTAAAATTAAACATATTCTGGGGCAGAAACACCACGACAAGGTCGGGCGACTGTTGGTCAGTGAACTGTTTACCGTGGGTCAGGGTGGCTGGTCGGGTTTTCCGTCCCACAAGCACGACACTAACCGATTGCCAGATGAAACACGGCACGATGAAACCTATAACTTTCGGTTTAAACCCAATCATGGTTCTGGCGTACAAATGTTGCAGCGCGTCGATAACGAACCCGGTGATGCGTATCATATTGTCGATGGCTCTACCATTTGTCTCGACAACGGTTATCACCCGTGTGCTGTGTTACCCGGATACGAAATGTATTACTTCACTATTCTCGGTGGTCTGACACAGCGTTCATTGGTTCAGTTTTTTCAGCCGACACATGCGTATCAGATTGAAACCATACCCGGTATCAAGGACATGATTGCGAAGTTCAAATGACCGTTGCGACCCTGGCTGAGGTTTTGCAGCCAGCGCTAAACGACGGTTACGCCGTCGCGGGTCTTGTGTGTCTGGGTTGGGAAGACATGCTGGCCTATGTGGCTGCCGCTGAAGCGGAGCGTTGTCCGCTCATCCTACAGGCAGGGCCTGGTTGTCGAGAACATACACCGCTACCGGTCTTGGGCGCGATGTTCCGACACCTTGCAGAAAACGCCAGTGTCCCGGTGGTATTGCATCTGGATCATGGGTATTCCTATGCCGACTGTGCGACGGCAATTGACTGCGGGTTTACCTCAGTCATGTTTGACGGTTCCCGAAAACCGCTTGACGAGAACATTCAGGAAACCGCCGCTATTGTTGCGCTCGCGCATCAGGCCGGTGTGTCGTGCGAAGGCGAAATTGGCTTTGTCGGTTACGACGGTGGTGAGGAGTCACTCGGCACTGATCCCGCAGAAGCCGGTCGTTTTGCAGCAGAGACACAAGTAGATGCCATGGCAGTCTCGGTCGGTAATGTGCACTTGCAACAAGACGCCAGTGCCAGTATCGATACGGACAGGCTTCGTGCGATTGAAGCGCTGACCGATACCGCGTTGGTAATTCATGGTGGGTCGGGAATTGATGCAGCACAGCGCGCAGAGTTGGCTCGCACCACCAACATCGTTAAATTTAATATCGGTACCGAGCTGCGCATGGCATTTGGGCAAGCACTGCGAAACGCGATCAATAGCGATGCTGATCGATTTGACCGGCTCTCTATTCTCAAAGACACCATTGCCCCGTTAACAGACGCGACCCGACCTGTATTGCGCGGATTACGCGGGCAAGAGTCTGCACGTGACTGCTGATCATGGCTAATCCACTCTACGACGCAGTGTTTGGTTTACACGCTGGCAATACACGTGCATTGATCACAGACCCTCTGAGCGGGTACACGTTAAGCTACAACGATTTCCTGCTGTTAGGCTCGGCGACCGCTACGGTGATCAGTGACGCCGGGCTCGCACCCGGTGACCGTCTGGTTGCGCAGGTCGGTAAATCAGTCAATGCGTTGGCAATCTACGCCGGTTGTGTGCAGGCAGGCGTTGTGTATCTGCCGTTAAACACGGCCTACACGCCTTCCGAGGTCGCGTATTTTCTGGGTGACTGTGGCGCCAGTCTGCTGGTGTGTGATCCCGCGTCTGCCGCCTCGCTTGAGCCCATCACAACAAAACATCACGCCGCACTGATGACGTTATCGGCTGATGGGTTGCGTGGAAGTTTTGCAGAAGCTGTCACTGCTGCATCATCTTCATTTAAGACTGTAGTGCGGGAGCCGGATGATTTGGCAGCGCTACTGTATACCTCTGGCACCACCGGTCGTTCGAAAGGTGCCATGCTGACTCAACAAAACCTGTTGTCCAATGCGCAAACCTTGTGTGAGCTTTGGCAGTTCACGCAGGATGACGTGTTGCTGCATGCGTTACCCATATTCCACACGCATGGTTTGTTTGTGGCGACTAACGTGACGCTATTGTCCGGTGCATCGCTGGTGTTGGAGCCTTCATTTCACCTCGACCGTGCAGTGACGCTGTTACCGCATGTCAGCGCAGTGATGGGTGTGCCAACCTTCTATACCCGCTTTTTAAGTGATGAGCGGTTCAATCGGGCTCTGACAGAATCCGTGCGGATTTTTATATCCGGTTCTGCTCCGTTGCTCGCCGAGACACATACACAGTTTGAGGCACGCACCGGTCATAGAATTCTGGAGCGTTATGGCATGACCGAAACCAACATGATTACCTCAAATCCGTACACAGGTGAGCGGCGTGCGGGAACGGTCGGTCATCCATTACCGGGTGTGGAGGTGCAGATCACCGATCCCGACAGTGGTCAACCCATACCTGACGGTGACATCGGCATTATTGAAGTACGCGGGCCGAATGTGTTCAAAGGGTACTGGAACATGCCAGACAAAACGGCTGCTGAACTTCGGGATACCGGCTTTTTTATCACCGGTGATCTTGGTCAGAGAGATAACGACGGGTATATCAGTATCGTCGGTCGTAATAAGGACCTGATTATCTCCGGTGGTTACAATATATACCCAAAGGAGATTGAGCTGCTGCTGGATCAGCAACCGGGGGTTGAGGAGAGTGCGGTTATTGGTGTGCCACATGCTGATTTCGGTGAATCGGTGGTCGGTGTGCTGGTAGGTCAGGCGCATAACATTGACACTGGCGCTATTCAGGCATCGCTCGGCGAGTCATTGGCTCGCTTTAAACTGCCACGCACACTGGTTATTGTTGATGCACTGCCGCGTAACACCATGGGTAAAGTACAAAAAAATGTCCTCCGGGATCACTACAGCGATAGCAATTCGCCCCTTGGCTGACGGGTAGTGTTGCCCGTTCGCAAACCCGTTCGCAAACCCGTTCGCTGATCCGTTTAAAAATTCATGGGGTGACGCCGTCGGTGAACCACAAGAGTGCATCGAAGTGACGTGACACCCCGCTGCCTGCTTGTATTTTTTTTAATTGTTGTGGCAGGTGAGTCAGGGGTATATTGGGAGGGCGATTCAACCCATTACCCGGAGTAGGTTATGAAACAGGATACTGAACTCGACCGAAAAATTTACGACCTGTACGATGAATACTGCCACTCGACGATGAGTCGGCGCACTTTTCTGGAACGTGCAGGCGCCATCACTATTGCAGGCGTGTCAGGACTGGCAGTCGCACAGTCACTATTGCCCCGTTACGCCGAGGCACAAATGATTTCGTTCACCGACGAACGCATAAAGGCCACCTACGTCGATTATCCATCCCCGGGTGGTACGTCAGGCGAGATGCGCGGTTACCTCGTAACCCCGACCTCTGAAGGTCCATACCCGGCTGTTGTGGTCATTCACGAAAATCGTGGTCTGAATCCCTACATTGAAGATGTGGCCAGACGACTCGCGGCAGAAGGTTTTCTTGCGCTGGCGCCAGACGGTCTTGCGCCAGTCGGTGGGTATCCAGGTAACGACGACGATGGCAAGGTGCTGCAGAAGAGTCTTGATCAGGGGCAGCTAAAACAAGACTTCCTCAACAGTGCACTGTTTCTGAAAAACCACGAACTCTCCACCGGTAAGCTCGGTGCTACAGGGTTTTGCTGGGGCGGCGGTACCACCAGTTTTCTGGCGGTGCAAATGGGCGACGATTTTCATGCGGGCGCTCCTTTCTATGGCGCGGCACCATCGGCGGATGATGTCAAAAAGATCACAGCACCCCTGGTCATTCATTCTGCAGAGGATGATCAGCGTATTAACGCAATGTGGCCCGATTTTGAAGCAGCGTTAGTT
>CALDUO010000237.1 GCA_937923745.1 uncultured Granulosicoccaceae bacterium | reverse complement strand
TGGCACTGACTCGATGATCAACGATCCAGACCTGATAGCCTTTTGACAGGAAATACTGCGTGTAATTTTCATTGATCGTGTCGGTCCAGAAGACCTCCGAGCTATGGGCAAGCCCGTGTACCAACAATAGTGCAGGATGCTCTTGGTGTGCATCAGGTGCGGGCAGGTGAGACGGTTGGTAGCGCACCAATCGTGTCAGGCCATCATCGCTGTAAAAAGACTCTCGCGATACCGAATGACAGGCTTTGCCCCGATAATAGTAGGGCATGCGCTTTGGCGGTTCGTTCATGCGTGCCCGGTCAAATGATTGCAGCCATGGCGTGCGGGAATAGGTGGGGGCACCAAAGCTCCAGAAATGTGTTTGCGCAATCACGCGGCCAAAATACAATCCGGCGCTTGCCACTGTGCTGATAGCGGTAGGGGTGTCTGGCGCTTGGGTGATTTGCAGGGGCGAGGGGCCTTTGGTGATGCGAATAATATCAATACAAAAGGTAGACTCAACTGACGGTTTGCCGGGGAGTGTCCATGTCACCGGTAGCTCCAGCAAGGCATCAAATACAGTCTTTTCAGACGCTTCAAAGGCGAGCTTTTTGACACCGCTTAATGTTAACGGTTTCGACGCGCTGTGATCCGCGGCATGATTGGTGTTGGCAGCGGCGAGCGTATAGACCAGCTTATGGTGTGTGCTGTGCATTTTGCCGACACGGATATACCCTTTGACGGCTCTGATCAGTCGTTTGATCAGCCATGGTTTTCGTTTATGGGTGGTGTCAACAGAGGCATCATCGCGAGTGAGGCCTGCGACCAAATCAAACGGGCGATATTTGATGAATCGCCACCACACTTTTAATAACCTGACCCACTGCGACAAACCCTCTACGCTGTCACGAACACCCAAATTCACTGTGCCGGTAAGGTCAATCAGTTGATTATTTTGGATGTCGGTGTCTTCTGAACTGTGCACCAGTTCTGTCGTGACGTAGCCAAGTGATGCCGTGGCTGGCAAGTCAGTATCGGGGTCATGAATCCAGCGATCCAGCGAGTGATCGTTTTCAAAATAAAAATTGATGTCCAGCACCAACGCAGTGGCATCACTTGGTAAGCGTTTGCCGGTCGCTGACTGCAACAGAGCATTGATCTCGGTTAACGTGTCGTTGTTTTTAACTGTGTAGAAAAGCCGTTCGCTAAAAAGTGCGTTAACAGACGTGTTGTCAGGGTCTGTGGTGTTGAGTAAGTGATCGAGCACCGTCGCATCTGCAGGGGGTGTTTTCCATTCGGGTGTCAACGCCTCAAACGGGGCAGTGTTGACCGATGTGCGTGCTACGTCGGTCGCGAGTGTATAGGCCAGCGCTGCGATGGTGATCATGGGGTTGATGCCAATGGCGCCCGGTATAATAGAGCCATCCATCACATAAAGGTTAGGGTAGGTTACTGTGCTCGCCTCGCCACCGATTCGTGATGTATTAAAAACCTCACCACGTGTGTTAACCACCCCTTCACTGGCATTGTGCCCCATGACGCACCCGCCTAACGGGTGCACCGTGACGATCATGCCGGGTATGTCCTCGGCACCTTCCAGAACATCGGTAAATGCTGATGGTAACGGTCGCCAGGCGGGGTTAGCATAATAGACACCGCCATCAAAACCGTTCGATGGCACTGCCTGAAAATCTGCATCGAGTCGCCCGTAAAAACCGTCGGTACGGGTTGGTTCTGACCATGTTGGTACGATATGTCCGTCAGTCCCTGTCGTCTTTAATAGCCCCGACGCATTGTCGAGGCCCATGGTTAACAACACCTGACTGTGATCACCCAGTTCCGGTGTTGCGATAATGGCGTCGGTTTGATTGTTTTGTTGTTGCCAGGCGGTCGATGCACTGGAGACGAAGCGATTAAAGAATGTCTGGGTGGTCAGCATTTCGTGCCATAACGACGCCATTGGCCACGGTATCGCACCGTCTTCAAGAGTGACCGGTCCGGCAAGTGTGTCGCCATGGAGTCCGGTGGTGGCACGGCCAATAATCGTTGGGCCAACGGCTCCATTTTTTACACGTGAATGCGGGACGTCAGCAAGCGCATTGACGGGTTGCGCCTGACCGGTGGCAAATACCAGCGCATCACCGTTGGTCGAAAAACGATCACCCAGCCGTGCCGACAATGACAGCGATGTTGAACGGGTGAGAATTTCAGTGCTGCCAATGGTGCCCGCTGCCACAATGATCCGTTTGGCGATGACACGAAATTCTGAAACACTGTTTCGTGTCAGCACGCCGGTGACGGTGTAACCCTGCTGATGCTGTTCCAGTGTTTTGACGGTAGCACCCGTGCACAGGGTGCCGCCACGCTGTTTTACCAGTGGCCAGGCATTGGCATTGAGCGACTGTTTGGCACCCGAATGACATCCGATCACGCAGTTACCACAATCGTTACACGGGCCATGCGTTACGCTGTGAATACCCGGCTCACCAAAATTGATGGCAACTTCGGCAGGTTCAACGGTTGCTGTCGGGTCGAGCGCTTTAGCTGTTTGTTTCAGCGCCTGGTATTTATTAAATGTCTCGGCTCGGGGGTGGCGTGAAATACCCAGCAATGCATACAGTTTGTCATAGCAGGCTTCAAAGCGCGTTTGCCAATCAGCATTTTGTGGCTGGGGCCATCCTTGTAGTATTGTATTGGACGGCTTGACCGCAACACCTGCGTTCACCAATGAGGTGCCGCCCAGCCCACTACCGGCTACCGAGGTCACGCCCTCGCCGACACGAATATCCCACAACGCATCCAGCCCGATGGTATTCAGTGGGCCGCGTGGCTCATAGATACCGTCTGGGTTACGCCAGTCTCCACGGGTATTGCGTTGCGATGTGATGGTGCCTGCAAAGCCAGGCAATTCGCCCAGTGTCTTTGGGAAATCTTGTGGTAAATATTCGTTTCCCCGTTCAAACACCACAATCGAGCTGCCATCACCGTTCGGTGCATCACTCAATGCCAGCGCGGCCATTGCCGCGCCATATCCCGAACCAATAATGAGTGTGTCAATCAGCGCAGGCTGATCGTTGTGTGCATGGTTTTGTAACCACTGCTCGACAGGCGTTGATAACCAATACGTCATGGTGATATGTCTGAAGAAGAATCGAGAGGAACCCCTGCGCGGGCTGCGAAGTACACCGCCTCGGTGCGGTTACGTGCGCCCAACTCCCTGAAGATAGCGGACAGGTGTGTTTTAATGGTGTTCAGTGAAATATTCATTTCGTTAGAAATGGTTTTGTTCGGCTTGCCTTGCAACAGATAACGCAGTACTTCACGTTGGCGGTTAGACAGTCCAGCCAGAATATCGCTTTCAGGCTTCAGTGATTGTCGGTCGCTCGAATGGCCAAGCGTGACATCGCGTGGCAGGTAAATGCCACCGGCTAAAATGAGTTGAATGGCCGCCAATAATTCTGCGTGTGAAGATGTTTTGCTGATAAACCCCATGGCACCGGCATCAATGCACTGTCGAATGACAATGGCGTCTTGCTCGGCTGACAATACAATAATGGGTACTTCCGGCGCGACACTGCGCACTTGCTCCAACGACTCTATGCCGTTGGTGGTGCCCATATTCAGATCGAGTAAAATAAAATCAAGGGGGTCTGGCTGACCGTTTAGAAATTCAAGTGCCGATTCGCTGGAGTCAGACTCTGTGATCATGATGATCTCGGCGAGGCCCTGTAGTAAAAAACGCATGCCTTCGCGAAATAAAGTGTGATCATCGACCAGCAAGATATGCATAACAACGTGTCTCTTTCTAGCGTAAAGCGATCGGTAGGCTCTGTGCAGTGACCACCAGTGGGTTATCGGGTTGTAGTGTCATGATCCGTATGATGTTTGAGTGCCATTTTGTGCGCGCTATTGATAATCATGCGTCGGGGCAGCAGGCGATACATTGACGACATAACGCGGTTTTTCAGGCCGGGCACATGGGACGGTTTTTTGCCAAGCGCTGCGAGTGCCTCACGGGCCACTTGCGAGGCTTCCATGGCACCTGCAGGAATATGTGATCGGCCGCTATTGGTAAAAAACTCGGTGTGGGTGGGTCCGGGCGATACCGCAATAACGTCAACGCCATGCTCGCGAAGCTCGGCCCACAACGACTCGGCCAACGACAGTGTGTAGGCTTTGCTGCAACCATAAACGGCAAAGCCCGGTGTTGGCTGGTACGCCGCGATACTGCTGGTAAATACAATGCCGCTCACCGTTTGTCGACTCAGCATGGGCAATAACCGATGAGTAAGCTCCATGGGTACCCGGCAGTGTAAGTCGGTGATCATCGACAAATGATCAAGCTCTGAGTCTATGAATGCATCGCCATTGCTGCCGACACCGGCGTTATTAACGAGTAAACTGACGATCAGCGACTCTTCGTTGAGGCGTTCACTGATGACGTTGATGTTTTGCGGCTCGCATAAATCAAAGGCCCAGCAGCGTACATCTATGTGGTGGTTGTCGCGTAGCTCTTGGGCCAGCGTTTCAAGTGCGGGGAGGCGGCGTGCAATGAGAATAAGAGGAATACGAAACGCGGCCAGCTGCCGGGCAAACGCCGCCCCGATTCCGCTGGACGCACCCGTGACTAACGCATAACCCGTGTATCGCTCGGAAAACTGATGGAACATAAATCAGCGCCTGTCGAAGTGAGTTCCTCTACATCATTACTGATGCGTTTCAATACACCTTAAACAGGATTACGTCCGGTTGCAATCGCCGATGCTGGCTAACCCAAATGGGTGATTGATTTTGAAGAAAGTGCGTTGTCTCGCTTGCGCCGCTTTGTATAGGCCAGCCGGCACAGGCCCATGATGCTGATCAGAATCCACGATATTTGGATCATCGCCGATGCGAGGTTAAATTCATGCATGAGGCTGATCAGCACCAGAGACGATGCCAACAGATTCAATACGGTGTAGTGAATGCCCTCGCCGGTGATGCGTCCGGTCTGTAACAGCAGGTAAGAGAGAAAGTAGGCAACAAAGCCTGTAATACCTACCAGTCGATATGCTTCTGCTGCCGTGATTTCCATGGTACTTCTCAGCGAGTTAACGATGGGAAGAACTATAGTTCCATGAATACAAAAGCGGCAGTACCCATTCGGGTGAAATTACCGCGTTTGACTGTGCTAAACGGGTGAGTCCACGCCCTGGAATCCAGGCGCCTTCTGATTCCGCGCGCCTTTGGAATCCGGGCACTTTTGGAATCCTGACGCCTTTGGGATCCGGACGCCTTTGAAATCAGGGGTGACCGGTTTATCCAATACCTGCGGGCAGCTCGAAAAAGTCAACCACACCGGTCTCCAATGAATATTCAGCACCTACTACAACAAGCCCGTCGTTTTTAATCAGGTTTTCCAGAACAGCAGAGCCTTCGCGCAGTTGGTTGACAGCCCCACGTACGTTGGCGCGAACGGCTTGTTGGGACAGTGATTCGCCACCATTGGCATCGTGGGCGTCAACGGCGGGTTGAATGTGCGGGCGGATGTTATCCACAATGGATTGGAGGTTGGGCGAGTGATCACCGGGTGTTTGTATGTCGGCCAGTGTGGCTTCTACTGCACCGCATCGGGAATGGCCCATGACCACCACCAGGCGGCACCCGAGTACCGCTGCAGAGAATTCAACACTGCCGACCTGAGAGGGCGCTGCGATATTACCGGCGACCCGAATCACGAAAAGATCCCCAAGACCCTGATCAAACAATAACTCAGCCGGCGCTCTGGAATCGGAGCAGCCGAGGATGGCGGC
>CALDUO010000236.1 GCA_937923745.1 uncultured Granulosicoccaceae bacterium | reverse complement strand
TCGAGAAACAGGCCATTGGTCTCCAGTTGCTGCACCAGCGCACGGGAGCGTTTATTGGTTTGCTCGGCGATGCTGTCCTGATTGTTGACCAACGACTCAAATTCGCTGTCAACCACAGGTGCGGCGCAAGCTGCCAGCAGGACACTGCCAGCAATAAGCGAGCTGAGTCGGGGGGCAAATTTTACAGATACGGTCACGTCGATTCCCTACGCATTCCACATTAATAGCTAACGGCGACGACACGGTCACCTTTCGCGAACCAGCCGCAGACTGTGCGCCAGCGCTGATCCTCATAACAAACTCGACACCGGCACCCGTTGAAATGCGGTCAGTGTCGAAAACTGATGGTTTTGAGCAGCTCTGCCGGATGATCCCTGGTATCATTCAGCCATGAACTCGCCGACAGACAAGACCCGCAACCCTGGCACACAGGACACAACACGCACCGGTGTTCGTGCTGCCCTGCTCCGGTATGCGCCAACGCTGTCTGCGCCGGAATTATCCGCACGTGAACTCCCTGTTTCCGGGTTACCTGTGTCTGGCTTTTCCGCGCTGAATTTGTCTGCCCGGGGGCTGCCTGAGCGGCACTTGCCAACACCGGGCTTGCCCACACTGCTTTTGAGCATAGCGCTACTGTCTGGCTGTGTCACGCCGATCACCGATGCTCACAGAAACGCAGCCACCGCGCCACCTGCGGCAAACACGACAGTCGCTGTGCCAACAACAGGCAGTACGGTAAAAACACCGGCGAAACAGGTGCCGGCAGGAGCCACATGGCCGACAACTGCTCGTCACAGTCAGTACCCTCAGGCGTTTTCAAAGCCTCGCACCATCACCAGTTCTCGCGAGCTCACATCGCCCCAAGGCGTGCGGTCACTCTTTGAGCTGGCACGCGGCTGGGTTGAGCAAGAGACCAACACCAACCTGCGGCATGTGACGCTATCACTGACATCAGACAGGGTCATTCAAAAGCAGGTACGACACGAGACCCACAAGCTCATTCACGGTCAGTTCGATAACCATCACTTTGCCGAGCGATTTCTCAATAGTATTGTCGGTGATCAAACGGGCGGTTATGCCGCGCTGTATGTCAGCGACGAAAAACATATCCTGGTCAGCGAGCCTCTGCTCGGGGCCTTTGTGAACTCAGTCACAAACGATCTGCCACTGCGCCGCAATGCGGTACTGTCATTACTGATACACGAGCTTGCCCATGCTGCAGACGATATCGTCTACGGTATCCACGAGAACCGGGCGTTGAGTCTGAAATCATCGTTTACCCTGTCCGCAACCTTCGAGGGTCATGCGCAACTGCTGACCCGCCGTATCTGTGCCGCACAAGGCTGCCTGGATGGCATGGGGTCGCTGGAAACCTTTATGTTCAACGCTGGCGGCAGTGGCCCTGTGGCGCAAGGCGTTCAGGCGGTCAGCCGCAATATGCTCGAATACTCGTACATCGAGGGCGAACGGTTCCTGACCCAATTGGCAAAACGACCCAACGGTGAGCAGCTCATTCATCAGGTAATGACCACACCACCGGAAGATCCCATTCAGATACTGGTGCCGGAAACCTACCCCGACGTCTCTCGAGAATTCCGTAACGAGCGGCTTGTGCAGGCACTGAAAGGCGCACGTCACAGCTGGAGCCAATATCCGTGGAAAATGGTCGAAACATCTCCAATCAAGGGTATTAACGTCAGGCACTCACCCGAACGCAGGGTTGCGGCCGTAGAGGGGTTTACCCGACTCATCAGATCCATGGTCGGTGCGCAGCTGTATGATCAGACAGCCCACACAATCGACCCGATTGATCTGATGATTATTGAGACCGACGGCCTCGATACCGCCAGGCTTTTTACCGAGTCGTTTTTAAACCAGAACAACCGGGGTGCCCGCATCAAACTGACCGACCCGCGTATCAGTGTCAGCAGTCCGTATCGGGGCTATCAGGAATTTAGCCTGACCGGGGCTGCAGGCAGAGAGACCCTGGTGGGCGTTGCCGGTACCAAGGTGATTCATATCACCGGTGATGCCCGACGCGAGCGTCTGCCTATGATGAAGCGCTACGCCCGGGCGATACTCGCAACCTTATAGACACCAGACCGGCGCAGCCGTAGCGACACGGCAGCCCGACAAACGCCGCAACCGTAGAGACACCCGTCCCAAAAACGCCAAACCTAAAGACATCAGACCAGAGACATCAGACCAGAGACGTCTGCCTCTCCTAACACGAGTCTGTAAACGCTGGCCGGCAAGGCCGTTTGACCCCACCGGAACACACGCGACAGTCGCAGGCAGTTCTCTGGTAGAGGCACTCCATTGGTACTTTGGGGGGCGTATTACGCGTTTCCGGTTGGTTGACCCAACGTATGCGATGAGAACCGCGCTTTCAGAAAATCCATTTGATCAGCCAGTACATCCCGGTTGGACAGGTAAAAATACTCATACCGGTTAGGCACGAATGGTACGGCCAAAAGCTCCATACCCGCCTGCTCCGGTGTTCTGTCTGCCTTTCGGTTATTGCAACGGCGACAGGCCGTCACGCAGTTGGTCCACGTATCTCGCCCACCAGTGGAAACCGGCACAATATGGTCGCGTGAGAGCTCGCTGCGACTGAAACCCACACCACAGTAAAGGCACAGGTGGCGATCACGCGCAAAAAGCAGGGAGTTGTTCAGACTGGGAACGAAAGCGCGCCCTTCGACCTTTCCGTCGCAGGCAATGATACTGGGCAATGACAAGGATGATCGCACGCCACGGCTGTTGTAGCCGCCACGAATAGTCATCACGGTGTCTCCGAGGCTCCAGATGACCTGATCTCTCACCAACAATGAGGCGGTATCTTGCCAGTTGAGCCACGCGATCGGAGTGCCCGCCTTATTTAACCTGAGTATCTTGGCGTTCATCCCCTTAAGTAACAATCATGAGTAACAGTCATGGATAACAGTCATGGATAACAGTCATGGGTCACGTTCAATCTACCCAAGGTATATCACAAATTGGCGAGGAGTGTCACGAGTACGTGGCTTTCTTGTGCGAACAAAACGAGGGGGATTGAAGTCACCAAAAAACACCCCAGCAGCCTGAATCAGACCTTCTGGAGTGTTTTGCTTCTTGTTCTTTGAGGTTTTTAAACACATGGAGGCCCCATGCTTCCGGGGCGTTTTGTTTAGATGGATTTGGTTTACTATCTAAGCTGTCTTTTTCTGGTCCGGGAGGCTTTCAGTGGCGTCTGCCGACTCAGCGTTTGACCTTTCTTCTCTCATCTTATCGGCTAAATAGCTATTGTATATACGTTTTTTTTCTCCAGCTACGAATCTTGCCAGAACTTCTCTTGTCAGGGGTTGATACCCAGTTTTGTAGAGTCCAGCCAATTCCTTTAAGTCAGCCAGCAATGATTTGTTCAGGCGAATGGAGATCATTTGCAGGTTCATCGCGTCATCAACGTTTTTCTCTTCTGCCTCCTTAACGACACCTACCGAATCCTCGTCAAGGCCGATTGCCCCTTCTTCCCAAAAGTCCTCTTCTGTGAATTTTTTCGTCATAATCTAAATCTCTATTCAACAAATCTCTATTCAACAAGTTTGTGCTCACCATATTTCCTGTAGATCCTAATTTCTTCCTCGTTAGGTTCATAGGCCGACTTTATTTTATTCTCATCAGGAAAAGGCATAAAACAGACTTTCAATGGCCTTCCCTTGTTGGTTTCAGACACAAACCAGTAAGTGGGAGGCTGGGTTTTATGCTTAAGTCGTTTGTCTTCCAGGAATTTGCCAGATCGATTTTCAAAACACTCTCTTACGTGATCTCTGGAAATGTTTCGATCTTCTAATTTCGTCAGAATACTTTTGTCTATGAGCAATCCGTCACTCATACTATTTTTGCCTCCCTTACGACGAACCACTAAGTATACTTAACACTCATGAAAATGTATATACAATTAGTATTATTCTTGTAAAACAACAACTTACTCTAATTTTTTTAGAATTCTGACTCCAGCCATCGCAAGTTCAGAGCAAATAAAACGCCAAAAGTTCGAATTTTGTATATACATTTTGAGGTGCTTTTGTGAATACTATCGATGACTACCAATGACATTTATAGCCCACGTGCCAAAAGTCATAAGTGTTTCGCAAGGCAGTAAACGGCGCTATTACAGATCTGACTGCTCTCGCTATGCAGAGGAGACTTATACTGCATGCCAGAGCTACCCAACTCTAAGGACGTTTAACAAAAATGAGATGTCGTGAGAACGACAAGCTGGCCGCCAATACGCGTCCAGAGATTACAAAGAAGCCGGACGGAAATCGGCGAGAAATTTGATGAATGGTTTATTTGAGCAAGGACACAACTTTTAAGCTACCAACACAGAGCAGAGGAGACTGGCCATTGCTGCAATTGATCAAAAAGCGCTTGGCTTTGGATGTCCGATCTCCTCTAATTCCTGAATTTTCAATGTAAAGCTATCCGCTATTTTGGTTGGGAGCATCGCCATTCTGCAACAAACATTGAAGATGTCTTGTTTAGGAATACTTAGTCTCTCGGGAATCGTGCAAGTTTAAGTACATCGGCTTGAGACTCACTTCGCGACAGATTGTC
>CALDUO010000235.1 GCA_937923745.1 uncultured Granulosicoccaceae bacterium | reverse complement strand
AGACATAGCGGCGGTATCGATATCGCTGGTGGTCAGCGCTGCATACCGGCTGGGCTCAGGTGGGAAGTAATCTGCGCTGAAATCAATTTTTTCCATGCGTTCGTCGGTGATGGACATGCCCGCCATAATAACGTCGTAGTTGCCGGCCACGAGATTGGGAATGATCGAATCCCATTCGTTCACGACCCACTCACAGCTCACACCTGCTTTTTCACACAGCGCGTTGCCGAGATCAATTTCGTATCCGGCAAGTTTGCCGCTGTCGTCAAGGTAGTTCCACGGTGCGTAGGCACCTTCAGTGCCGATACGCACATCAGCAGCGTGTACTGAAGTGGTTGCTACCGAGCCTATCAATGCACCGGTCAAGGCCAGCACTATTACATGATTTTTCATTATCGGTTCTCGAGTTGTTGTCGGAATAAAGGGTTGCATTACCATACGAAACGCAAGGGTAAACCACGTCGCCGCAGCTATCGTGCGAACGCCGTACCCGTGCGGATATCTTACCGAAGCGCGGGGACTGATAGCTACCCGGTAACGGCACTGGTGTCACCCGAACAGGTGGATTCAACGCGTCCGATGCGGTCATCGATGCCGTCAATCGTGCACAGATCACAGAACGCTCTGCAAAAATTGTCGACAGCGCTCTGAGGTGGGTTTATTAAACACCTGATCGGGCGAGCCGTCCTCTTCGATTTGCCCCTGGTACAGAAAGAGCGCACGGTTGGAGACCTCTCGGGCAAAGCCCATCTCGTGAGTCACGACAATCATGGTGCGACCCTCGTCTGCCAGATCACGAATCACCTTGAGCACTTCACCCACCAGCTCTGGATCGAGCGCTGAGGTTGGTTCGTCAAACAGCAATACATCAGGTTGCATCGCTAATGCCCGGGCGATAGCAACACGTTGCTGCTGGCCACCGGAAAGCTGCGAGGGATACTGATCGCTTTTATCCGCGATACCCACCTTGTCCAGCCAGTTCATGGCTTCTTCATACACATCACGTGCGGGCCGTTTTTGTACCTTCAACGGGGCTTCCATGACGTTATTGAGCACCGTCATATGCGACCACAGGTTAAAGCTCTGGAACACCATGCCGAGGCGTGACCGTAACGCGAGGATACGACGCCGGTCCGCGGCCGGAATTCGATGGGCGAACCGAGGGGTAACCGTTACCCGCTGATCCGCCAGCGAGACACTGCCACTGTCGGGTGTTTCCAAAAAATTAATGCAGCGCAAAAAAGTACTTTTGCCGGAGCCTGAGCTCCCGATAATGGACACGACATCACCTTGTCCAGCATCAAGGCTAACCCCTTTGAGGACTTCAAGCGACCCGTAACGCTTATGGATATCGGCTACTGACAGTAGAGATGACATACAATGCAACCCGTGGACAGTCCATCATCACACTATACCCGAGTGCAAAATGCAACCAACTGATGCCGACAAACCCAATCTGCTATACAAATCACCGGCATTCGGCGACTACAATCCCGGTATCAAAGCGCTGCTGTTTGACGTATTCGGCACGGTCGTCGACTGGCGACGTTCAATCACTGCAGACTTGCAGCAACTGTTTGCGTCGAGCGGTATCGAGCGTGATTGGGAGGCATTTGCACTGGATTGGCGGGCGCTCTATGACCCGTCAATGGCGAGGATTCGTGAAGGCACACGACCGTTCGTCACACTTGACCGCTTACATCGCGAAAATCTTGATACGCTGTTGCCCGCGTACGATCTCGGGACTCTGACCGAATCGGAGCGCGATCATATCAATCGCACGTGGCACCGACTGAACCCGTGGGACGATATCGTTCCGGCACAAGCCAAACTCAAACCAGCGTTTATTCTTGCCACGCTTTCCAATGGCAACATTGAACTGATGGTCAACCTTGCCCGTCATGGTGGATTGACCTGGGACGCGATACTCGGCGCAGAACTGACGCAAGCTTACAAACCCCATCCTGACGCCTACCTTGGTTCAATGAATGCGCTGGGCCTACACCCAACTGAATGCGTGATGGTCGCTGCACACAACGCAGATCTTGCGCAAGCCAAACAACTGGGGATGCTCACGGCTTTCGTTGCTCGCCCCGATGAATACGGCACACGACAAACCGTTGATTTTGTAGCAGAGGATGCTTGGGATTTTATTGCTGAGGATATGACCGCACTCGCCGACCAGCTACTGAGTGCGCAGCGGCAAGCGACAGCACACCAGTGTCCATGATGAAGCCAATAACGTTTATACCGTTAAATTCTGGTCATGGTCATGGTCATGGTTCGGGTTCTGGTTCGGATAACCACGCTGGCCAACGAGACGGCCAGACGATCGGCCAGACGATCGGACAGCAGATCGACCAGACGTCCGGACGAAGGGTCAACAGGGAACTTAACTTACCCGCTGTGAGCACACCCGAAAACAACATGGCAGACGCAGTGCAGTCAAAAGGCAGCTCGGCGGATACCAACGCGATTTCGAAGAGCTTTACCGAACAGACCGTGGGTCGACGTGGCGGGACGACCCTCGGGGCAATCAGGCTGGCCACCATCAATGCGCGTTACAGTCATGCGTCGTTGGGCCTGCGTTACCTGTATGCCAACATGGGAGCACTACAACCGCAGACGTGTATTCACGAATTCAGTCTTGCCCAACGTCCCGAGGACATCGCCGAGGTATTACTCACCGGCACCGCGCGTATTATTGGTTTTGGTGTCTACATCTGGAATGTCACCGAAACTACCGATGTCATTCGACTGATCAAAGCGGTTCGCCCCGAGATACAGGTTGTTATCGGTGGCCCGGAGGTCAGCTTTGAAATGGACGACCAACCCATCACAGCACTTGCCGATCATCTCATTACCGGTCAGGCCGACCTGGCGTTTGCCGAGCTGTGTCATGCACTGATGACTAACGGTGCAGCGCCGGCGCGAATCACGCCGTTACCGATCACCCTTGATACACTGGCCTCTCCCTACCCCCACTACACCGATGAAGACATCCAAAACCGCATACTGTATGTGGAAGCTTCGCGAGGCTGCCCGTTCAAATGTGAGTTCTGTCTGTCATCGCTGGATAAATCAGCCACCCCGTTTTTGCTGGACGAATTTCTGTCGCACATTGATCAACTGATCCAGCGGGGTGCTCGCCAGTTTAAATTCGTTGATCGTACCTTTAATCTTAAGGCCGCAACAGGCCGCCGTATCCTTGAATTTTTTCTGTCTTACAACACACTCGATTTATTTTTGCACTTTGAACTGATACCCGATCGCTTACCCGCAGAACTGAAAGACCTGTTACCGTTATTTCCGCCGGGCAGCCTCCAGTTTGAAATTGGTATACAGTCGTTTGACCCTCAAGTTCAGGCACTGATCAGTCGACGCCAGAATCACCAAAAAACCTGTGACAATCTAACTTGGTTAACACAGCATACGTCAGCGCACATTCACGCTGATCTGATTTTCGGGTTACCGAGTGAAACGCTCGACGGGTTCGGGCGCGGTTTCGATTTACTGTATTCGCTCGGCGTGCAGGAAATTCAGGTGGGTATCTTAAAACGCCTGCGGGGCACGCCCATTGACCGCCATACCCAACCCTATGACATGCGGTATATGACGACACCACCTTATCGAATATTGTGCCATCGGGATGTGACCTATGAAGACATGCAGCGCATGGTACGCTTTGCCCGCTATTGGGATCTCATCGCCAACGCTGGCAGGTTCCCGGCCACGCTGCAACTGTTGCTGAGCCATTCGCCTTTCGCGCGTTTTTTATCGCTGAGCGACTGGTTATTCGCACAAACCGGCGCCACCCATAAAATTGCACTTCGCAGGCTCTTCAACTTGTTGTTCGATGCACTGATTAATCACCTGAACGTGACCCCCGATGACGCAGCCATGGCACTGGATGCCGACTATCGCCACAACCGGCTCAAAGGGCTACCGCCCCACCATCAACGCACAACAGACACAAACAGCGTTGGTCAAGACACATCAGATGTGGAGCGACTGGCGCAGCATCAAACCGGGCAGCGCCCGACCGATCAACTTGAACCTGCCACGATGACGCCTGCCAATCAGACTGACATTATCGATACCGGCAGAAGTGAAAAACGCGGGCACTTGGGCCACGACTTGGGCCACGATTTGGGCCATGACTTGGGCCACGACTTTGGTCACAACGCTGATGCCGCCAATGTCAAAGGCGCCCTTGTTGAGCAGGCAAATGTCGACAATAAGGATACCGGTGTTACGGGTTCAGGCGATGAAGGTGCTACCGGTGACAGGTCTAACCTGGTGGAAACCGGTTCCGGTAGAGCAGAACCACTCACACACAGTCGGCGACAAGCGCGACACCTGTCGCGCTGATCTTTTCATTAGCCACTGACTGTTGACTATTGACCGGGTAACACTCGGGCTTGTCAGGGGCTTGTCAGGCCGTCTACTTTTTGGGTAATTCAAGGCCTGCATTGGCTGCATACACTTTAGCCACCGCTGCGTCATCTTCACCGCCCAGTCCCTGACCGGCTGCAGCGATAAATTGTTGAAGCGCTGCAGCCGTCACCGGCGCGCTGAACTTGGACGCCTTGGCAATATCGAGCACGATACCCAGATCTTTTAACCAGATATTCACGGCAGAATGTGGCGTGTAATCACCATCAATGATGTGAGGAGCCCGGTTTTCAAGCATCCAACTGCTACCTGCGCATTGGGAGATCACTTCGAGAAACTTGGCAGGCTCGACACCTTGGGTCATGCCAAACGTGAGTGCTTCTGCCATGGTTGCTATGTGCACGCCTGCCAGCAGCTGATTCACCGCCTTCATCGCTGAACCCGCACCCGCCTCGTCACCGAGTTCAAACACCGTCTCGGCTATGGCATCCAATGCAGGTCGTGCCTGATCAAAAGCATCTCGCGAGCCTGACGCCATAATAGATAATTGTCCGGATGCTGCCTTAACGGATCCGCCGGAGATAGGCGCATCAAGATAATGCACGTCGTGTTCACCACACCGCTGTGCCATGTCACGGGCAAACTCCGGCGGGACGGTTGCACACGCTACCACCACGGCACCGGGTTTGAGTTGTTGCACTATGCCCGCATCCCCAAACAGCACAGACTCGGTTTGCGCGGCGTTAAGAACCACTACGATGACAACATCCAACGTGGGGGCGAGCTGCTCCAACGGCTGGTCAAGGCCACCTGATTGCCGAAATTTTTCCGCTTGCCCGGCGTTTAGATCAAACCCCGCTGTTGGGAGGCCGGCGCTTCGCGAGGAACTCGCGATACCATAACCCATCGACCCCAAACCAAAGACCGCTACCGTTGTCATGCTTTTCTCCATCGAAGTTATGTGAGCTTACCGTTGTTTTCAGTTTACTGTTTGAGCTTGTAGCCAGTTTTAAACATCCACCACACAAGGCCCAGACAGGTCAATAAAAAGACCAGAATCATCAATAGTGACCATGCCACTCCGACATCAGCCACCTCAAAAAAGCTCCATCGAAAACCACTGATTAAATACACCACTGGATTAAACAGTGTGATCTTCTGCCACAACGGCGGCAGCATGTCGATAGAGTAGAAACTGCCGCCCAGGAATACCAGCGGCGTAATAACCAACAACGGGATCAGTTGCAGCTTTTCAAAGTTGTCGGCCCACAAGCCTATGATAAAGCCAAACAATGAAAACGAAATGCATGTTAAGACAAAAAACAGCATCATCCACCACGGATGCGCAATGCGTAATTCAACAAAAAACGATGCGGTCAGCAATATAATGGAGCCAATAATAAACGACTTGGTCGCCGCGGCACCGACATAACCGAGCACAATTTCAAAAAATGAAATGGGTGCCGACATGATCTCGTAAATCGTGCCGGTAAACTTAGGAAAAAATATGCCGAAGGATGCATTCGAGATACTTTGGGTTAATAACGACAGCATCATCAACCCAGGCACAATAAAAGCACCGTAGGAAACTCCGCCGATCTCTTCAATGCGAGAGCCGATCGCCGCACCAAACACCACGAAATACAGCGCCGTCGATATCACAGGCGATGCAAGGCTCTGCAGCAATGTATTCCAGAATCGTCGCATCTCATTCAGGTAGATGACTTTGACTGCCGGTAAATTCATGATTCTGTGTGTACCAAATTAACAAAAATATCTTCAAGCGAGCTTTGCGATGTCTGCAAATCAGCCAGACCCAGCCCCGCATCATTGATTGCTTTTAATAACGTAGTGATACCGGTTCTCTCACCACGGGTATCGTAGGTATAGGTAACGCTGGTGCCATCGTCAGAGAGCGACAGATTAAACTCTGCCAGTGACGCCGGCACTTCGGTGATGGTTTCGCGAAGATCAATGCGCAACTGCTTTTTGCCGAGCTTTTCCATCAACGCCGACTTGTCTTCGACCAGCAACAATTCACCACCAGCGATGACACCCACACGGTCTGCAATCTCCTCAGCCTCCTCTATGTAGTGTGTGGTCAGAATAATGGTGACGCCGGAGGCACGCAGTTTTTCGACGATTTGCCACATATCCTTACGCAATTCGACATCAACACCAGCGGTAGGCTCATCCAGAAAAAGAACACGTGGCTGGTGTGACAAGGCTTTGGCAATCAATACGCGCCGCTTCATTCCACCGGAGAGTGTCATCAGCATGCTGTCGCGCTTATCGTGTAATGACAAGTCTTTCAGTAGCTGCGTCAGGTACTCGGGGTCAGGCGCCATTCCAAACAGACCCCGACTGAAATTGACCGTATCCCAGACTTTGTCGAAGGCGCCGAGGGTCAGCTCCTGCGGGACAAGGCCTATCAGTTCGCGGGTCTGTCGATAGTGTGTAATGATGTCATGACCATCGACTGTCACCGTGCCACTGGTTGGCGATACCAGCCCACAGATGGTCGAGATCAGTGTGGTCTTACCGGCACCGTTAGGACCCAACAGTGCGATGATCTCACCCTGGCATATATCCAAATTAATATTGGTCAGTGCCTGATGCCCGCTATCGTAGGTTTTACTCAGGTTTTTGACGGACAAAATGGTACTCATGGTTAACGTGTGCTCATTCGTTTAGCTTGGGCTTTATTTATGCAGGGCTCGTCTCAACAGCCGGAACGCCCCGGTAGATAGCTGTCGCTGAACGGTTGAGATAGCCATGGGTATTGTGCGAAATGTCGCGAGGTTCGATGCAAGCGCGGCCGCGATAAACCGGACCATGCTGCCAGTGCGCCTGCGACTTAAAAGAATGCCTGTAGCCCGGTTTGCGCACGACCCAGGATTAACGCATGCACGTCATGTGCGCCTTCGTAGGTGTTCACGGTTTCAAGGTTACACAGGTGACGCATCACATGGTACTCACCCGAGATACCGTTCCCACCGTGCATGTCTCGCGCAAGCCGCGCGATGTCCAGCGCCTTACCACAGTTGTTGCGTTTCATCAGACTGATCATCTCGGGTGCAGCTCTCGCCTCGTCCATCAGACGGCCCGTTTGTAAGGCGCCCTGCAAGCCGAGGGTAATATCTGTCTGCATATCGGCCAGCTTCTTTTGATACAACTGCGTCTGCGCTAACGGCCGCCCAAATTGACGACGGTCGAGACCATACTGTCGTGCAGCATGCCAGCAGTTTTCTGCAGCACCCATCACTCCCCACGCAATGCCGTAACGTGCACGGTTCAGACACCCGAACGGTCCTTTGAGTCCGGACGCGTAGGGCAGTAAAGCATCATCTGACACCTCAACATTTTCCAGCACGATTTCGCCAGTGACCGATGTTCGTAACGAGAGCTTGCCGGCGATAGCAGGGGTTGACAGTCCGTCCGTGTCGCGCTCAAGTACAAACCCGCGAATAGCACCATCATGTGCGTCGGACTTGGCCCAGACCACAAACACGTCGGCGATCGGGCTGTTCGAAATCCACATTTTCGAACCGTTGAGTCGGTAACCATCGGCGGTTTTTTCGGCTCGGGTTTTCATGCTACCGGGATCAGACCCCGCCTCGGCTTCGGTTAATCCAAAGCAGCCAATAGATGAGCCCGCAGCCAGACCCGGCAAATAGCGTTGCCGCTGCGCTTCAGAGCCGTAGGCATAGATGGGATACATCACCAAACTGGACTGAACCGACAACATAGACCGGTAACCGCTATCGATACGTTCAATCTCCCGGGCGATTAATCCGTAACTGACATAATTTGCGCCGAGACCGCCATAGGATTCCGGAATAGTAGCGCCAAGCAACCCCATGTCGCCCATTAACGGAAACAAGGCAGCGTCGACTGTCTCGTTGGCATAGGCATCGACCACGCGGGGTAACAGCGTTGTCTCTGCAAACTGCCGGGCCGCATCTCTGAGCATACGTTCGTGATCAGACAGTTGCGACTCGAGCAGCAGCGCATCGTCCCATGCAAAGCTTGCCAGATCGGGACTGTCTTTCGCCCGAATCTCCGGCCTTGATTCAGCGTGAGTTGCTGCCCGTGTTGCTGGCTGTGTTGCTGGCAGTGTTTTTGGTCGTGCAACCGGATTGGGGTCGGTCATGGCAGACGTTTCCTTGAGCGGAACAAAGGGTAACTGACGATTATACGTGATATACCCTTTGCCGTATTAGCACAGGCGATTGGCAACCAGTCGGGCAATAGCGAGACAGGCGGTGAGCCCGGGGGACTCAATACCGGCCAGGTGTAACAGCCCGGGCACACCATGATCAGTGGCATCCTGAATCAGAAAGTCGTCGTGTAAGGTGTTACCCATTGCCAGCTTGGGCCTGATGCCAGCGTAGTCCGGCACCAGTGCTCCCGCTTCTAGCCCAGGCCAGTAACGGCGTATGGCCGCGTAGAATGTATCTGCCCGTCGGTCGTCAATGGCATAGTCGATCTGGTCAACCCATTGCACGTCCGGTCCGAATCTCACCGTATGATTCAGGTCGAGCGTTACATGGACACCCAGACCGCCGGGTTCGGGTATCGGGTACACCAACCTGCTCACGGGAGCCGGTCCGACCAAACTGAAATAATGCCCTTTCGCCAGCACCTGCGAGACCCGTTGCCTGACCCGTTGCCTGACCCGTTTTGTGACCGGTTGAGTATCGGGCGCCGCATCGGCGGCGTGTAACCCTAGCATCAACGGCACCGCGCCGAGGCCAGCTGCATTAACGACCAACGACGCGTCCAATCGATACGCATCATCGCCACCCGTACACACAGTCACGCCACCGGCACTTGGTGACAACGATTCGACCGGTGTGCGGTAAACAAGGCAGCCGCCAGAGGCTTCAACGTCTCCGGTCAAAGACGCCATTAACGCGTGACTGTCAATGATCCCGGTCGATGGAGACCACAGCGCACCGACTGTGGAGAGCGCAGGCTCAAGATCATGGACCTCTGCAGCAGTCAGTGTCTGTAGATCGGTCACCCCATTGTTGAGCGCGCGTGTTTTTATCGCGGCCAACCGGGCGGTCTGATCATCGGACGTCGCCACTATTAATTTGCCACACCGCTCAAACGGGATACCACGAGACTCACAGTAACGATAGAGGCGTTGTCGCCCCTCAACACACAGCGTGGCCTTCAGACTGCCAGGCGGATAATAAATACCCGCGTGAATCACTTCAGAGTTACGTGAACTGATGCCTGACCCAAACTGCGCTTCCTGTTCAAGCACAATGACGTCCCTGCCCCGACGCGCCAGCTCAGCCGCGACAGCCAAGCCCACCACGCCCGCGCCAATGACCACGCAATCTGCACGATCACTCGAGTTTGTCGTCATGTGCATTCTGCTGAACCCTGTGTCATGTCAGATTGAACCGTGTACACTTCCGGTTGATTCCAACACACAAAAGGCTCATTCACAACGTGAGATATTTGGCACTCCCTTGGGGTATCGGCGGTATTTTTCTCCTCCTCGGATACGCACTGTGGCGTCTGACCCCAAAAGCGATTGACGCCTTCTCGTTCGAGTGGACAACGTGGTTGTGGGTGCTGTTTATTGCCAATGTTGGTTTCATGGCCTACTCCGAAGGTTACAAGGGTTTTCAGCTTAACTTTTCGCCGCGTGTCGCAGCACGCTCGCGTTACCTGTTTCATCACGGCAACTGGTGGCAACTGCTGACCGCACCGGCTTTTTGTATGGCTTTCTTTTCCGCTCCCAAACGGCGGGTCATCGCGACCTGGATACTGACGCTCTCGATCGTTCTGTTGGTCATCATTTTTCAGCAGCTGTCCCAACCGCTGAAAGGCATTCTGGATGCCGGGGTCGTCGTCGGACTGACGTGGGGTATTGTCTCTATGCTGATTTCGGTTTTTCGGGTTTGGACCGGCAAAGAGTCACCCGACCCGGAGGTCCGCTCATCATCAGTCAACACTGAGACGACATCAGAGACGATGACATGAAAACTCAGGCAGAAAAACGCACCGTTATTCTTACCGGCGCCAGTCGGGGCATTGGTCATGCCACAGTCAAACGATTCTCGAGTGCCGGTTGGCGTGTTATCACCTGCTCACGTATGGCATTTTCTGAGTACTGCCCATGGGACGCCGGACCCGAAGATCATATCCAGATAGACCTTGGTGATTACGATAACCTCAAAAGCGGCATCGACGAAATGCGGCAACGTCTCGACGGCGCGCCGCTTCATGCACTGGTCAACAATGCCGGCATGTCACCCAAAGGCGAGAACGGTGAACGTATGGGCACACTCGCCACCGACCGGGCGCTTTGGCAACAGGTTTTTGATGTTAACTTTTTTGCGCCAATCACGCTCGCCCGGGGACTGATTAACGAGCTTGAAGCAGGCAAAGGGTCTATTGTGAACGTCACGTCTATCGCGGGTAGTCGTGTGCATCCTTACGCTGGCGCCGCCTATTCAACATCAAAGGCGGCGTTGGCTGCACTGACTCGCGAGATGTCAATGGACTTCGGCGCGCTGGGCATACGTGTTAACTCGATTGCGCCAGGCGAAATCGATACGTCCATATTGTCGCCCGGTACCGAAAAGCTGGTCAACCGCTTACCGTTGGGCAGACTGGGTGAGCCAGAGGAAGTTGCGGCAATGATTTATGTATTGTGCACGCAGCCGTCAAGTTATGTGACCGGTGCTGAAATTCATATCAACGGCGGGCAACATGTCTAACCGCAGAGATCACTGAACATACGGTATACACCGTCGGCGTGTTGCTGCAAGTATCGTACATAACAACACACGCGCAACACCCCTACAGCGCTGCTGATACTGAATCTACACAAACTGCAACTTATACCGTGCCGCTGCACACAGTCAGCCAATGAGTCTGCCGTTATCGGCGCAGCAAATCTCGTGCGGGTTGGCCGGGCGGTAACCCTTGTGGTGTGAGCCGGTGGTGTGTTGCCGGTGGTGTGTTGCCGGTGACGCGTCGAGCCCTGTCTTTGACGGCGTGACCTGCAATAGATAACCTGCAATAGATAACCAGGAATATATAACCGGGCATGTCATCCCGGGCATGTTACGCCGGGCAGGTGTTGCCATAACTACAACAATGACAGTGGCAATGATTGACCCCTTCCGCACGACGAACCAAGCGGCGACGTCACGTGACTCGTCGTTCACGCGCATTATGCAACAATTTGTGAGGTGCAACATCAACGAACGCGAATCCACTGATCCGGCCACTAACCATGCTGAGGTATATTCGCAATACATTACCTACCGCATCTCCCAACTCAACGCCCGGTTGACAGCACAGGCCACACGCTTACTGAAAACCAATGGCGGCTTGAGTATGGTGCGTTGGCGAATTTTGGCGCTGCTCGATGCCCACGCCGCGATCACATCCTCGGAACTCGTCAAAGCGATCGCGATGGATGCCGGTCTCTTTAGCAGAAACCTGAAAGCCCTGATTAATGAAGGTTTGGTGCGAGCCGAGAAAAACAGCGATGACCAGCGTCAGCAATTGCTGGTGTTAACAACAGCCGGCACTGCGTTGTTTAAACAGGCCGAGCCAGCCATGAACCAGCGTCGCGAGCAATTGACCTTTGGCATCGCCGAGGAAGACCTTGATACCTTCTACCGGGTATTGCAGACACTGGAACAGCGCACGTTGGATACTACTCCCGAAAACACATGACGCAACCGGGTGTTAGTCGGTCGCTAACGTAAACCCGAATACCACACGACACACATCAGGTTGGCGCTTTGACGGATTATTAATCTGGCCGTCAGCCCGGCCGTCTGCAGGCGAGTCAGATTGCACGGAGGGTTGCAAGTCAGGTTGCACCGAGTCAGGTTGCACTAAGTCAGGTTGCATTGGGGATTGGAGGCCGGAATCGTCAGTATCAGCGACGTGAG
>CALDUO010000234.1 GCA_937923745.1 uncultured Granulosicoccaceae bacterium | reverse complement strand
GTAACGCTCTATCGCGATGTAGCGGTACCAAACCCAGTGACGACACCATCGACAACACCGTTGTCCGCCGCAGGCACTGATCAATTTCGTGTCCTGGTCGAGACCGAGGCAGGGAATCCTGTGTTAATCGAGCAGTACTCCGGGCAGTCTGCTGCATCGGGTAAGTTGTTATGGTTAACGATACCGCTAGAGGGTGATGCCAGTGATCTGCCGCTGTCACCGGCGTTTGTGCCATGGTTGCATTCAATGATTGATTACATGGTCAGATACGATCAGTACCCTCGACGATCGACGGTGGGCGAATCATTGCAGCTACGGGGCAACACGCAGATTTTTGATCCCGAGGGCCAGGCTATGCTCGGCGTGTCTGCGTCTGCTAACGGCGCATCGGTGAGCCTGTCACGTCCGGGGGTTTATCAAATACAGGATCGCAGCGGCCTGCATGCGGTCACAGTGTTAACCAGCGCTGGTGAGTCAAACCTGACAGTAGCACCTGCAACACTATTGAAGAATTGGTCTGAGGGTATTAACGCGTCAGCAAATTCCGAAGCTGACAACTCTGCTACCACTACCGCTGCCGCAGTTGAAACGCGAGGCACGTTGGTGAATTTGTCCCGATCGTTGCTGATGCTGTGCGCTCTGTTAGCGATTCTGGAAATCTGTTACGCCAACAGCTTGCTGTCGGTGAGGAGGTCAGCCTCATGAATCAACGCAATGACAGTGCGATCAAACGGTTTGATCGTTATCTGAAATCGATTGTGTCTCGCGAGACATTCAGGCTGTTGCTGGCAGCGACAGTCAGAGTGTTGGTGGTGCTGGCCGGTATCACGGTGCTGGCGATGGTGTGTGCTCACTTTATCGGTTACACCGAATGGCTGTTGAATATGACGCGGATAGCCTTTGTGCTCTCGCCAATGCTGATATTCATACGCTACTTTTGGCAGCCGTTACATCGATTGCGTTATACGAGAGGCGCGCAAATACTGGCGACAGCGCACGACGGGTTTGGCGAAAGGCTGCAGACTTACCTCGAATTAAAACAGGCTGACCGGCCCTCTGCGTTTACACCGTTATTGGCTGAAGACAATGCGGCTATTGCAGCGCAGCTGCCGGTGCAAAAAGCGATACCGCGTACACGTCTTGCCGCACCGATGTTATTGCTGCTGTTATTGGGTGGTGGTATTGCTGCCTTTTTCTTCACTGAAAATGACTGGCGGCAAAACGATGTTAAACACTTATGGGCCGGGTGGCTGAAAGACGGATATATCCCGCCACGCGATATCGCGGTGAGTCCGGGTAACCAGACAGTGCTGTGGGGATCGGATGTCGATATAGAAGCGGTGCTGTCAGGTTTTGCCAGTGACACGGTGACACTCACCATAACGCCTGATAACGAACCAGCCGCAACGACGGTGCTTTATCGCGAACCGTCGTTGGCGTCAACGGATAGCGCGGTAGCTGACAGTAGCACCGGCCAGCTCGACAATACCAGTGCAGCTGGCGGTGATCGATTTGGCTTTTCATTGTTTCGGGTGATCGAGCCAGTGACATACTCTGTGTCTACCGCGTATACAGCCAGCGAGATCTATACCATTGACGTGGTTAAACCTGCCACGGTTCTGTCGATTAATGCACGGCTTGTATTCCCTGGTTGGGCACAACTCAGCGATGCGGCACTGACCAACATTGATCGATTACAAGTCGTCACCGGTACCGAGGCAACCTTTGAAATTGTCACTGATGGGCCTCTGGCGGCCGGAGCGTTGTTGCTTGGCGAGCAACGAGTGGCACTATTACCTCATACCAGTGTTGTCTCCGGCAACACGCCGACCAACCCGGCAGCACAAAACCTGTCGCCAGAAACGTTAGACCAGACGGCTGCCCAGACAGCTGGCCAGACAGTTAATCAGACAGCTGGCCAGACAGTTAATCAGACAGCCGACAAAACAGCTGACCAACAGGGCAATCCAGACACTGCGCAACCCGTGGCCGCGTCAGAGCAGTCAGTGCTTGCAGCCGACGGAAACGGACAATACCGTTATCTTGCAACCGTGACGATCGACCGTGACACAACCCTGTCAGTGATCGATCATTTGGTGACACAGGATGTGACGTTGGTTGACCGGCTTGCCGTGCGGCTACTGGCCGATCGTCCCCCTGAAATTCAGTTTGTATCACCCGGGCGTGACATTAGTGCCACACCGATCGAAGAGGTGACAGTTACCCTCGAAGCCAGTGATGACTTCGCAGTTGAATCGTTGTCGTTGTTTTATTCTGTCAACGCCGGAGACTGGCGGGAAATAACGTTACCGGTGGATCAAACGTCCCACACGCATACGTTCATGTTAGAGAACCTCGGTGACGGCTTGGCTGGCAATGCCGAAATAAGTGCAGACACTACCGAGGGTGATAACAGTACGGTAGAGCTTGTCGTGGCGCCGTTACAGCCGGGCGATCTCATTGCGTATTATGCGTCCGTGTCTGATCGGTCGCATGCATTGGACACAGACATGATGCTGATCGACGTCCGCCCGTTTGAAAAACGGTACAGTCAATCGCAAGGTGCCAGTGGTGGCGGTGAGGGCCAGGCCGATGACAGTGGCGAGATTTCCAAACGCCAGCGTGAAATCCTGATTGCAACGTGGAACCTGCTGCGGGCTCAGGAGAATGCTGTCGACGGAGATGACCTTGCCGGGAATGCCGGGCTGTTATCCGATTTGCAACTGACGTTATTCGATCAAGCGAACAAGTTGGCAGAACGAACGGAGGCTCGTGCACTGACCAGTCAGGGTGATGACATTCGAGAGTTTGTTGCCTTACTGAGGCTGGCAGCAGCGGGCATGCAAACGTCGTCCGAGCTGTTAAACGAACTTGATTTTGAAGCGGCCATACAACCGCAACAGAAAACACTGCAATATCTTCAACAGGCGGAAGCAATCTTTTCCGATTTTTCGGTGAACAACGAGCCGAGTGATGGAGAAGGCGGTGGCGGTGCCGGGCAAGACATCGCAGAGATGTTTGAATTGGAGATGGACCTGTCACGAAATCAGTATGAGGAGCCAGAATCTGCCAGTGAACGGCAAACGGCTGCCGAGGCGCTGGAATCTGTGTTCGATCAACTCGCCGAGTTGTCGCGCCGTCAGTTGGCGTTGGAGGAACGTATCGAACGTTCACCGGAGACCGAACTCAGTGAGGAGGAGCGATGGCAACAGGAACAGCTGCAGCGAGAGGCTGAGGCGATCAAACGACAGCTAGAACAGTTGCAGCGTGACAGTGCCGGGGGGCAGCAAGCCAACAGCGATTCAGGTGCAGAGGATGCTGCGTCTGAGGGTTCTGAAGCTGAACAGCGCGACTCTGATGCAGGTGCTGAGCCTGAGTCCGGTGACAGTAATCAACAGGACAATCAAAGCGACGAATTCAGTGAACTGGCAGACGCGACCGACAGTCTCGAGAGAGCACTGGAGTCAAATGATTTGTCACAAACGGCGCGTTTAACACAGCAGGCGCTCGATGCATTGTCTGATGAGCGCAGCCAGCGGATTGAGTCACAATTGTCGAGTGCAGCAGATCGGGTTGGCGAACTGCTGCGGCAACAGCGCCGCAGTGAGCGCGAGCTACGAGAGGCTGCCAAACTGCAACAGCAGGCGAATCAACGGGGCGATTTCACCCGCAGCCTCACCAATGAGGACGCACGAGAACTTGCCGATGGCAAACGCGAGTTACAACGTGAGCTCAACGAGATCACTGACTCGTTGCGTGGCACAGCCTCATCAATTGATGAGGCCCTACCCGAAACCGCTCAGTTGTTGGATCAGGCACTGGACGATTTTTCTGACAGTGAAGCTGCCGTGCGTCTCGGGATCGCCGCCGATGATCTTGAGGAAGGCCAGCTCGCAACGTTGCTGCCGTCCGAGAGTTTGGCGACCAATGCGATTCGTAATTTGCGTGATCAGCTCAGCGATGCGGCATCAAGGGCGGGCACTGAATCGCCTGTTGAAAACCGTCTCTCGGAAGAGGAGCGTCTGGCGAATGCGCTGGAAAGTCTGGCGGAGCTTCGAACACTATTGCGTGATGAGTCTGTGCGTGAGGGCAACAATAATACGCAAACTGACAATCGACAACAGACCACACAGCCAAACGAGCCTCAGTCAAGCGACGATCAGCAAGGCGAAGATCTGCAAGGCGAAGATCTGCAAGGCGAAGGTCAGCAAGGCGAAGGTCAGCAGGGCGAAGGTCAGCAGGGCGAAGGTCAGCAAGGCCGGGGTCAGCAAGGCCAGGGTCAGCAAGGCCAGGGTCAGCAAGGCCAGGATCAGCAAGGCCAGGGTCAGCAAGGCCAGGGTCAGCAAGGCGAAGGTCAGCAAGGCGAAGGTCAGCAAGGCGAAGGCCAGCAAAGCCAGCAAGGGCAGGGTCAACGTGGTTTGGCTGGCCAGTCCACAGGCGGGACGCCGCAGTTCCGTGACAGGACCGATCAACGTGCGAGTGCAGAGGTCTCCGAGCGTTTGGAAGCGCTTACCCAATCGTTTGAGAGCTTAGGGATTGAGGGTGACGTGTTGAATGAGTTGCGCGACAGTGCGAGGAGACTGGGCGAGGGTGCTGGCGGGACCAACGGAGAGCGAATCGAAGCGACGTGGCGTCAGGCATTGGAGAGGCTTGAACAACTCGAGCTCTCTTTGACCCAACCGGGCAGCAGTTCAAGTCCTGCAACACGTGCGCTGAAAGAGTCTTTGACCGGCGATTACGAACAACCGGTGGTTGATTATTTTAAAAATTTAAGTGAAGAGCCGGATAGTTAACAGGCAGCCACAAAAGCCGCTTGGTTACGCGTTGACACAGCCGTTCAGCCTGACCTCGTTTGCCCTTTGTAGGTGATTGCATTAACATGAGCTGAACGGCGCAGTAACGCTGGCGTCATTAATGCAGTCTACGCTGCATTGGGGTTAAGCTCGATATCACCCAAACCCACCAGATTGCTCAAGCAAAACGATTGATCTGTTCACAAGAGAAGAGTTTTCGGACTATGAGAATCTGAATGAGTACATTTTTGCTACAAATTACGCCCGAACGAAAGGTCAACACTGTTGAACATGGTTTGGTGCGTGGTCTGGTCATCGCATCCATGGCGACTATCGAATCGTCTGATCACGCGCGAGACTATGGCAAAATTGTTGCGGGTGATCACGTCATAGGGTGCAACAGTGATGGTATTCGCTGGAAAGCACGCATCGATGAAGTCGTTGACGGCACCGACAGTGAGCCGCCCGAGCCCGGCAGCGCCCGAGCCAAAGCATTGGCAAAATCAGCAGCAGATGGCGTCACCGAAGAAACACCGGAAGCTGCTCAGGTGCGAGTGTTGAAGGGAAGTTTGGTCGCCAGAGGATCACGATCCATCGCGGCTGCCAGTAAACGCATGAAAGAAAATGGCGTTGACCTCCCCGATATACTCAATGCGCGTGGGTCTGGTTTCCGACAAGGTGCCTTGGCTTGTCAACTCACCGAAGAGCAAATCCAGGAGCTTGAGTCTTACCTCAAGTAAACTGATCACCAGCGGTTTATCGAAACCGCTGCACGCGTTACGCCAGCGCCGTCTATCCGGTACGCCAGATTATTTGTTACACGCTACCAATTCCCGGGTTGCCACGTGTCTGCTGTGAGCATCCCATACAGTACCTCTGCCTATCTCGCCATTGCTCACGTTGTGTTTTGGCATAGGTGGCGCGATTCCTGTCGGCTCACACCGCGTTAAGTGGTGTTTCCCTCTAACCTGCCACCGGCCGGTCGTTTTAGGTTGGCTATGGGGTATTATCCCAAACATGAATAACGCTTGGGGTGTTAACAACGCACGGCAACTTGTCCGTTTGTGCTGCTTTGATCCAGACTGATACAAACGGCATATAGCGCCGAACTATTGGCGCTAAAACCTCATATCGCTAACCCACCGCAGAATCTGCAACAATAGGCGTCGGTCACTAAAAGTGCGAACACTAATTGCATTGTGTGGCTACAACCCGTGTATTTCATTCGTGAAATAGTGTCTGATATTGCCGTGGAAACCCAATGCCGCAACACAACGATAGCGCCGTATCAAAATCTGAAACCGAAGCCGCCAATAGAGTAGTCAATGGGTCTGCCGTTGAGCAGGGCGTTGTGGATTCAGTGTCAGAGTTACCTGCCGCGCTTGCGGGTCATCGTATCGGCATTATCATTTCCATGTTTCCTGAGCTTCACGAGACTTTTATTCTCCGTGAGCTGGTGGCACTTGAACGAAAGGGTTTGGCATTTACGATTTATTCTTTGCAGCATCCGCGTGACCCGATCACGATGGAAGATGCTATTAGGCTCTCAGAAAACCGCACACGTTATTCAAGTCTGATTACACCTGCAACGCTTGGCGCTTTTGCAAAAACAGCTCTGACACGCCCAGTGAGAGTTGCCAGTGCCGTCTTTAAACTACTGCGGCACGGGTATGACCGACCGACAGATGTGGTTAAAGCCTTGGCTATACTGCCAATCACGCTGTATTTTGAGCAGCAGGCACGGGCTGAGGGTATTACACATTTCCACGGTCACTGGGCCAACATTCCGACTACCGCCTGCTGGTTTTTGCACCAGATTTATGATTACAGTTGGTCGGCAGCAATACACGGTGAGGATATTTTTTCACCCAATCAGTTTTTGGCCTACAAACTCGAAGACGCAAGATTTGCGGCAGTGTGCAGCGGACTCTTCTGTCGGCATATTCAAACTGAATTAAATTTAACCAGACCCCATGATGTGCATTTGAACTATCACGGTCTTGATCCGAAAGTGATGGCGCTCAGTGCCGATAAAGTATTTCGCCAACGCACAGACGGTGAACCTGTCCGGCTGATATCCATTGGCCGTATGGTGCCAACCAAAGGGCATGACACGCTGATAAAGGCATGCGCCGATTTGGTCAGGCAGGGCGTTGCCGTGACACTGGAGTTGATTGGGTCCGGTCCGATAGAGTCCGAGCTCAAACAACTGACCGAGGCACAGGGATTGTCTGATCACGTCGAATTCCGTGGCGGTATCGCATTTGACGAGGTGCTGGAGGCTTTGCAGCGAGCCGATATTTTCTGTCTCGCGCCACGCATGTTACCGGGCCAACCACCAGATGGTATTCCCAATGTGATTGCCGAGGCAATGGCGTTAAGGATACCGGTGGTTACCACGCGGGTAAGTGCTATTCCGGAATTGATAGAAGACGGTGTGAGCGGGTTGCTGGTGCCGGTTGATGATGTTGATGCGATGGCCTCTGCGATAGCGTCTGTAGTCAACGACGAGACATTTGCCCGTGCTTTGAGCGACCGGGGGTTTCAAAAAGTCGGTACGTTGTTTGATCAAAATAAAAACATTGATGAGTTGCTGGATTTATTTTCTCAGTATTTAGACAAGGCGCCATCATGAACGTGATTAATCAACAACCCGCTGAAAAACGCTGTATCGCTTTTGTGATAGAAGCGCTGACTGTTGGTGGTGCCGAACAGATGTTGGTGGCTATGGCCAACCGGTTCTCAGATCGTGGCTGGGAAGTGCACATGATATGCCTGACGTCGGCAGGCGAACTGGCAGATCAATTGTTTCCTGCAATCAACGTGCATTTGGGCCATAAGCAGCCCGGTATCGATGTTGGGCTTGCGGTCAGACTCCGGCGGATCATAAACCGTATCAAGCCTGACGTGATCAATAGTCATTTGTGGACTGCAAATTTGTGGACACGGCTTGCGTTGCCGTTCGGTTCACGCCCTGTTTTTGTGACTGAGCACAGTCGCGACACTTGGAAAAAAACGCACGAGCGGTTCATTGACCGGTTGTTGGCACTCTGGACCAACAAGCTGGTGGCAGTCTCGCACGACACCGCCGATTTTTATCGCTCCACGGTACACATCCCGGATCGACAGATAGTCGTTATCAATAACGGCATCGATACCGGCGCTTATCAGCAAGGCGATGGCGCACGGATTCGTGCTGAGTTTTCTATTCCGGCAGATACGTTTCTGATCGGCACTGTCGGTCGTTTGGTGCCGGCCAAAAATCATGGCCGTCTGCTTGAGATGGCAACACGGCTCAAACCTCGGCTAAACAATTTTCGTGTGTTACTGGTTGGTGACGGAGAGGGGCGTGATCAATTGACCGCGTCAATAAAGGCGCAGCAGCTGCAGGATGTTGTGATTATGGCCGGGGCACGGCAGGACATCGGCAATGTGCTGGCTGCATTGGATGTGTTCGTGTTGTCGTCTGATCGTGAAGGGCATCCGTTGACGGCGCTCGAAGCACAGACCGCAGGCACACCGGTGGTACTGACCAATGCCGGTGGATCCGCAGATGCAATTGCAGGGTATAGAGATAGCGACAGTCCGGCTGCCGCGATGACCGGCGGCTTACTCGTCGAAAAATCTGGCGAAGCACTGGCTGATGCTGTGCTGTCTTTGGCTCAGGACCCGACCCGATTGCAGGCGATGGGCGAATTTGCCCGAGAGTATGCACCTGACGGTTTTTCACTCGAGCAGATGGTGTCTCGTTATGAAGATCTGTTTCTGAGCTGATGTTTTACAGGAGCCATCTCAAAATTGATCCTGTGCACCGACCCTGCAACGGGCTCTGTTCCGCGCGGCTCGTTGACAGCCGTGGACGGCGCTGCCCGATCAATCCCGTCTGAGCGGTAGCGCACAGGCTCAAATGTTGAGATGGCCTCTCGCCCGGTTTTTAGCAGAGGCTTGCATCCGACAATAGTCGTTACTGGCGCAATGATACTGACTACACAGACGCTGAAGGCATAGACACACAATGCTGTCTGCCCACCCTGTAGTAATGACATGACCGGCGGGTTAAATTCCTGCTATGGTAGGTTCAGTTTTTCAATTCCCCGGCTTTAATGAAAGATACCGTACTGTCTACTCTGGCCCTTGACCTGCTTGAGCGCTTTGCCGCTCAGCCCCGCCACACCGAAAACAAGGTAGATACCCGTCGGCCAGCCCAGTTGCCATCCCAGTCGCCATCCCAGTCGCCATCCCAGTCGCCAGCCCAGTCGCCAGCCCAGTCGCTAATTGGCACAACTGTTCGGTCAACGGGTCGTGCAAGTGAAGAGCCCCACACACAATCTATTGCCAGTTCAGCCGCCAAGCCGTCTGATACTGCTGGCACACCTTACACGGCAGATAGTGGCAACAGGCGCATCATTGTTGCTGTTGCCGGGCCTCCCGGTTCAGGAAAATCAACCTTTGCAGAGGCGCTGGTCAATGCTGTGAATGAAGCGGCTGGCACACCGTTGAGTGTTATCGTGCCGATGGACGGATTCCATTTTGACAATGCCATACTCGAACAACGGGGTTGGTTAAACAGAAAAGGCGCGCCGCATACGTTTGATGTTGCAGGTTACGAGCAGTGTATTCGTGCATTACGTCAGGCAGGTGATGCACAGTCGGTTTATGTGCCGGTGTTTGATCGCGCGCTTGATCTTGCACGGGCGGGTGCTCGCGAAGTGACGCCAGAACAGTCCATTATCATTACCGAAGGTAACTATCTTTTGCTGAATCAGCCAGGCTGGCATCAGCTGACCGATTTGTTTGACTATCGTGTGTTCCTTGAGGTGAACGAATCGGTGTTGCATCAACGGCTCACACAACGGTGGCTTGATCATGGGTTCTCAACACAGGATGCCACGACGCGTGCTGAGAGTAACGACCTGCCCAATGCGCGAGTCGTGGTGCAGCACAGACTTCACGCTGATCAGGTTATTGACGGCACTGCACCACATGACTGACCCCGACAAACTGATTGTTGGCTGGCGTGAGTGGGTTGCACTGCCGGGATTGGGTGTCCCTGCTATTCGCGCTAAAATAGACACTGGAGCCAGGACATCTGCACTACATGCAATTAATGTAAAACGCTACCGCAAGGACGGCAAAGATTGGGTGGCGTTTGACCTTGAGCCCTCTCGCCGCTACACCCAATTGGTGCTGGCGTGTGATGCTGCCGTGGTTGACGAGCGAGTGGTGAAAGACTCCGGTGGTCACACGGAACATCGGCTGGTCATTCAGACGGCCCTGCAACTACGACAGTTTTCAAAACCCATTGAGCTGACACTGACTGAACGACCCAATATGCGGTTTCGTATGCTACTGGGGCGTACCTCATTAGTACCCGATATGCTCGTTAACCCGTCGCTATCGTATCATCAAGGCAGAATGCGCGTTAAAACTGCTTACGCCGACTATTTAAAGCGCCCCGATTCCGAGGAGGGGTCATTATGAAAATTGCTGTGTTATCGCGTAACCCCAGACTCTACTCCACCCGTCGTCTGATTGAAGCGGCAACGCTACGGGGACATGAGGTAAAAGTGATTGATGTGCTGCGGTGTTACATGAATATCTCGTCGCGTAAACCCAGTATTCATTTCGAAGGAGAGGACCTGGTCGGATTTGATGCTGTGATTCCCCGTATTGGCGCATCGGTAACAAACTATGGCACAGCGGTGCTAAGGCAGTTTGAAGTGATGGGGGTGTATCCGGTGATCGAATCGGTAGCACTGGTACGGTCGCGAGATAAATTACGCTCATTGCAGCTATTGTCACGCAAAGGTATTGGATTGCCTGTCACCGGATTTGCAAACAAACCCGGTGATGTCAAAGATCTGATCAAACTGGTCGGTGGTGCACCGTTGGTGGTAAAGCTGTTGCAGGGGACACAGGGCATTGGTGTGGTGCTCGCTGAGACCAATAAAGCCGCTGAAAGTGTGATTGAGGCTTTTATGGGTTTGAAAGCTGACATCCTTGTACAGGAGTACATCAAAGAGGCCGGTGGTGCCGATATACGTTGCCTGGTGGTAGGCGATAAGGTGGTTGCCGCGATGCGACGGCAGGCACCCGAAGGCGAATTTCGCTCTAATTTGCATCGCGGAGGTTCTGCCAGCCTGGTCAAAATCACACCGACTGAGCGGTCAACCGCGGTTAGCGCGGCGAAAATATTGGGGCTGGGTGTTGCCGGTGTTGATTTATTACGTTCCGAACGCGGACCACTGGTTATGGAGGTCAATTCATCTCCCGGGCTCGAAGGCATTGAGTCAGCGAGCGGAAAAGATGTTGCCGGCATCATCATTAATCATATTGAGCGACACGCGAAACCCGGCAAGACCGGAACGCGTGGAAAAGGTTAGCCGTGTCAGAGCCCAGTCAAAAACCAACTGACAAGCCAAGTCAGCCACAGGGTCAGCGACACGGTCGGCCACAAGAGCAACAACCGGCAAACGATACCGATGCTCTGGCTACTGCCGAGGCGCGAGTGATCACCATTGGCGAACACCACATTTATCCGGGTGAGCGCCGATCAGTCAATCTGCAATTACCGCCCCTGTACACCCACGCGTCTGTGGGTATGCCGGTTCACGTTATTCACGGTAAACGTGCGGGCCCTACCGTATTTATTACCGCAGCCATACATGGCGATGAGATTAATGGTGTTGAGATTATTCGGCGATTGCTGAAGCTCAAGTCACTTGATCGTATCAAAGGCGCGATCATCGCGGTGCCGGTCGTGAATGTGTACGGGTTTATTGCACAGTCGCGTTATTTGCCCGACAGGCGAGATCTGAACCGGTCATTCCCCGGCACAGAGCGTGGGTCAATGGCATCCAGGCTGGCCGAGCTGCTGATGTCGTCGATCATTGATCAGTGTACACATGGTATTGACCTGCACACAGGGGCCGCCGGACGCGATAACTTGCCACAAATCAGGGTGGCTCCTGACGCAGCCAAAGAGACGCATCGAATGGCTGAGGCCTTTGCACCTCCAGTCATACTGCACACCTCAGCCGCTGATGGCACCTTGCGGCATGCTATACACGACAAACCCATGATCCTGTACGAGGCAGGTGAGGCACTTCGATTCAGCGATGCGTCGATAAAGTTGGGCGTCAACGGTATTGTGCGGGTGTTACGCAGTCTCTCTATGCTGACACCAACCCGTGCACAAGAACGCGCGCAAGAGGTGGCAACATCCGAACAACGCAAAGCGGTCAAACGTCGGGCACCGGTCGTCGTAACAGACAGCACCTGGATACGTGCACCGCAAAGCGGCATCATGCGTGCGCGGGTGAAATTGGGCGACGTGGTCAAACCCCAACAAACACTGGGTATTGTGGCTGACCCGTTTGGCGAGCATGAAGAACTGCTGGTCGCTAAAGAGGCGGCCATTGTGGTTGGTATGAGTAATCTGCCACTGGTGCACGAGGGCGAAGCGTTGTTTCATCTGGCACGTGCCCATGCACCGGGTGTAGCAGCCCAAACAGTCGATGCATTCGTACAGGAATACGACTCCAACTAAGACCCACACCATGTATATATTGATCGCAGGCGCGACCGGCGGTATCGGGCGCGCCATAGCCCACAGGTTAAAACAAACTATTCCCGATGTGACGCTGATAGGCACATGCCGACAGCTACCGGCGTCTGCGACACTGCCTGACACCGGCGCCAAGTCTGACGCTATTGATCATTGGTTGGTGGTTGATCTGACTGACGATGCGTCGGTGGCCACATTAGCGCAGACACTGTCCGATCAGTTTGGCTATATCAATCATGTTATCAACGCTGTCGGCCTGTTGCATACCGCTGATCAGCAGCCCGAGAAAACCGTACAAAAAATTGAGCCCGATTTTTTTCTGCAGAACATGCAGGTGAATGTGTTGCCCTCGTTACTATTGGCAAGGTATTGCGCGCCCTTATTAAAACAGGCGAGTCGGTTGACGGCGGGTGAAGGTGTGCAGACCGGTAAGGCATCTACACCAATGAACGCACTGACAGGAAACGGCACACAAGTATTTGCTACTGTGTCGGCCAAGGTCGGTAGTATCGAAGATAACCGGTTGGGTGGTTGGTACAGTTACCGAAGCTCAAAAGCTGCGTTAAACATGGGGCTGAAAACCCTGAGTATCGAGTGGCAACGCACACTGCCGTCTGCCTGTGTTGTCGCGTTACATCCGGGCACTACCGATACAGCGTTATCAGCACCCTTTCAGGCAAGAGTGCCTGCCGAACAATTGTTTAGTCCGGCAAAAACAGCGCAGTATCTGGTCGATGTTGTTGCCTCATTAACACCGAAGGACACCGGCAGTTTTATTGCATTCGATGGTGAACGACTTCCGTGGTAGCCGGTTGACGGTGCGCCGTTAACGCATCAACAACGCAACGTATATTTTTGATCAGTCGTCGAACACCACATTGACGCGCCGGTTTTGACGTCCTTTTTTCTCGACCTTAGCAATACGTACCCGCCCGATTTCAGCCGTGGATTTCACATGCGTACCACCACACGGCTGCAGATCTATGCCCTCAAAATTGACCAGCCTGACGCGCCCACTGCCGCGCGGCGGTTTGGCCGACATGGTTCTGACAAGCTCGGGCTGTGCGTCGAGTTCTTCGTCGGTTATCCACTGTGTGGTCATGGTGTGATCCGCCTGAATCAATGCATTTAATGCGGTGGTCAGTGTTTCTTTATCAACAGGATCGGTCAGGTCGAAATCCAGACGCCCACGATCGGTTTGTATCGAACCGCCGGTGACTGGCGCCGGAATTAGTGCGCATAACATATGCAGACAGCTGTGCATACGCATGAGTCGATGGCGTCGTTCCCAGTCGAGCGTCAGTGTGACGGTGTCATTCACGGACAGCTGCGACAGGGTTTCCGGTGATGCCAAGTGTAAGTGTTGGTTGTCGCGTTTGATGGTATCGAGTATGGCGAAGTGTTGTTGATCAGTGCTCAGCAGGTGACCGGTGTCGCCAGGTTGCCCACCGCCGGTTGCATAAAATACGGTTTGATTCACGGTAAAACCATCATCGGTGACCGCGGTAACAACAGCCGGTGTTGTGGCAAGATAACCGTCTTCACGGAAGAGTTCTGTGGTCATAGTGTTGTTGTCTCCGTAGTGATCCGAGCGTTGGTGCGTGTCAAAGTCTAGCATGCAGGTTGTGCCCCGGGAGTATGCCCCAAGCTGTAGATCCACAATAGCAAGCCCTTGGTAGCAGACCCCTTGTAGCAAACCCTTGTAGCAAACCCGTGGAGCAAACCACTGGGGCGCATCGTGGTGATGAGTGCGGCTTGCCTTGTCATTGTCTGGTTATGACTGATCGGCCATCCCGGATGGGTTATTACGCCTTGTTATGATGTGTCGACTATCCCGGGTCGGTCAGTATGCGGTGGTTATGACAGCCGGTTGTGGCGGCCAGTGATGACCAGTGATGACCAGTGATCACAGCCCGTTTTGATAGCCCGTTTTGATAACCAGATCGTTAATGAAAGTTTCTGGAATGTGTAGAGAGCTCACCGATCATCCACGAGAGATCTTCAATTTTTCGGGCAATCAGGTGTGAGACTTCTCCTTCGCGTTGCGTAACACCAAGCACGGCAATCATTGAAGCGTTTAATACTTCACGCCGGTATTGCTCGGCAACGGCAGGCCAGACAATGATGTTGCTCTGACCGGTTTCGTCTTCGAGCGTTAAAAAGATCACACCACTGGCCGTGCCCGGTCGCTGGCGTACTTTTACCAGCCCGGCCAGACAGGCTGTACGGCCATTGGGAGTATTCAGCCAGCGTTCATAACTGACAATGCGGTGTTCTGATAACTTTGGCCGTAATAACGCGAGCGGGTGACGCCTTAACGTGAGTCCTGTGCTTAGGTAGTCTGCAATAATGTCTTCGCCTTCAGACGGTATCGGTAACTGTATCTGTGGTTCGTTGGCCGATGCGCCTGCGAGCAGTCCGGGTAGCTGCTCAACACCCAGTACATCCCATTGTGCCTGATGACGATGACTGCTAATACTGGCCAGTGCACCAGCGGCAGCCAACGCTTCCTGGTCACCGCGGTTGATGCCACTACGACTCACAAGATCAGCGACGTTATCAAATACCCGTGCTTGGCGTGCGCCAAGAATGTGCTCGATACCCTGACGGGATAATCCGCTGACCAGCCGAAAACCAAACCGGACTTGCAATGTGTCGGGATGGTGTGGTGCCGGTACCAGGGTGTGATCGTGTTCGCTCAGATTAATATCGACGGGTAATACGGCCACACCGTGGCGTTTGGCATCTTGTGTCAGGTCTGACGGATCATAAAAACCCAGCGGCTGACTGTTCAGCATGGCACAAAGAAACACGGCTGGCTCATGGCACTTTAGCCAGCACGAGACGTATACCAACAACGCAAAGCTTGCTGCATGGGACTCCGGAAATCCGTACTCACCAAACCCTTTCACCTGATTAAAAATGGATTCGGCGAATGCTTCGTCGTACCCTTTTTTGAGCATGCCGCCAACGAGCTGATCACGAAATTTGGCCACTGTACCGACACGACGCCAAGCCGCCATTGAGCGGCGTAGCCGGTCGGCTTCACCGGCACTAAACCCGGCAGCAACCATGGCTATTTCCATGACCTGTTCCTGAAACACCGGCACGCCAAGCGTGCGTTTGAGTACGGCTTCCAGTTCGCCATTAGGGTAGACCACAGGTTCGAGCCCCTGTCGGCGTCTTAAGTACGGATTAACCATACCGCCCTGTATCGGGCCGGGTCTGACCAAGGACACTTCAATGACAAGGTCGTAGTAGTTGCGTGGGCGCAGACGCGGCAGCATCGACATTTGTGCACGGGACTCAATCTGGAACACGCCCATGGTGTCTGCCCGGCAGATCATGTCATAGGTTTTGGTATCATCTTGCGGAATGGTGGCTAACGAATAGGTGACACCTTTGTGTTGTTGCAGCAGGTCAAAGCATTTACGAATGGCCGTGAGCATGCCGAGGGCCAGAATATCCACTTTGAGTAAACCAAGCTCTTCGAGATCGTCTTTGTCCCATTGAATAATGGTGCGATCTGGCATTGCAGCATTTTCGACTGGCACGAGGGTGGCCAGTGTTTCTTCGGCAATGACAAAACCACCCACATGCTGCGACAAATGCCGCGGGAAACCCAGTAGCTGTTCCAGCAACCACGCAAACCGTTTGAGTAACGGGCTGTTGGCGTCAAAGCCCATGTCCTGCAGGCGTTCGCTAATGACATCGGTGCCATCCCACCAAGCCAGTGATTTTGACAGCGCATCAATTTGTTCTTGCTCGATACCGAGCACTTTACCGATATCGCGTATAGCACTTTTTTTTCGGTAACTGCTGACGGTAGCTGCAATGGCAGCACGGTCGCGGCCATATTTACCGTAGATATACTGAATGACTTCTTCGCGGCGCTCGTGTTCGAAATCGACATCGATGTCAGGAGGTTCGTTTCGTTCGCGGGAAATAAAGCGCTCGAACAGTAAACCTGTGCAGGTAGGATCAACGGAGGTGATACCGAGGCAATAACAGACCGTTGAGTTGGCTGCCGACCCGCGCCCCTGGCATAGAATACCCTTACTTCGTGCAAAGAGCACAATGTCGTTGACGGTCAGAAAGTACTGCTCATACTGCATGTCACGGATGAGTTCGAGCTCGTGTTCTATCTGATCAATAATCCACTGTTCGGCGCCGTCTGGCCACCGCCACTGTAACCCGCGGTAGGTTAGTTTTCGCAGGTATGCGGTTGGACTTGAACCTGGCGGTACAATTTCGTGTGGGTACTGATAGGTAATTTCGTCAAGGGTAAACGTACAGGCCGCGGCAATATCGAGGGTTGTTTGTAATGTGCTGGCCGGGTAGGTTGCGCGCAGGGCGTCGGGGTGGCGAAGATGACGCTCGCCATTGGGAAACAGATGCTTGCCTGCAGTGGCCAACGTGCAGTGATGACGGACGCAGGTCACGACATCCTGTAACGCACGACGCTGTCGTTGATGCATGTGTACATCACCACAGGCAACCAGTGTTAACCCGTACCGTGCAGCGGTACTGACCAACCAGTGATAATGATGCTGATCGTGCTGTTCATAGTGTAGCTCCAACGCAAGGTAGCCTATGGTCAACGGGTGACCGTGTGGATATTGTGTGATGTTGGCGGTACGTTGTCTGAGTGATGTAAACCAGGCAAACCAGGCGTTAATGCCCGTGTGGTCAGTTGCCGGTTGTTTTGTGTTTGGGTTAAACGTTGGCGGCACCAGTATCAGGGTGCAATGCTGAAAGTCGGCGTTATCCAGCATATCACGGGTAAGTTCATACTCGCCTTTGCTGGCAGCTCGCCGTGCACGACTGATTAAAGTACACAGACCACGATAACCGTCGAATGTGTTTGCCAGTGCAACCAGTCGGAACCCATCGTCCAGCTTAAACTCACTGCCAACGATCATTTTAATGGCATTGATTTTATCGGCCTTGATTTTATGGGTATTGGGCGATGGGTTTTCTGCTGCTGCCTGATTGATTGCACAGGCTTTGGTCCATGCGCGCACCACGCCTGCCATGGAGCAGTCGTCGGTAATGGCAATAGCGCTATAGCCGAGCGTAGCGGCTGTTTCTATCAGTTCTTCCGGACGTGATGCGCCTCTGAGGAAACTAAAATTTGAGACACAGTGAAGCTCTGCGTAAACAGGTTGTGGCGGTGCATCGGTAGATGAGGGCTCCATAACTGTAATAATATACAGTAATAGGGCTGAGAGTAAATACGTGCAGAAAAATGATCATAATAGGTGCTGTATTCGCGTGATAAGCGCAGGGTCAATCGGTCTCAATCAACACCGGTAAATAGCAGGGTGGCGAGCCTGAGGGGTTCAGTGCGTACATCCAACGCGCACATGGCCGTGGTGTGTCTTACGCAGGGGCGCAAGCAGGCTCTGGAGATCGGGATGTGCAGGTGTGTGGTGCCAGGGAGTGATTCGAGATGGGTGCTGCCAGATTGTGGGATGCCAGCGGAATGTAGCCAGAGAAGTCGTACCGCGTGTAGCGGCGGGGGTATGTAGTGAAGAACATTTACGTGCGGGGTAGTCTCGGTTACTCCCGGTTATTCTGGTTTGGCCCTGGCGACTGTGGGTCACTCTGGGCAAATATGGGTCACTCTGGGCAACTATGGTTCACTCTGGGCAACTATGGCCTACTCTGCAAAGTCGCCGAGTTGGGCCTGTCATGTTGTATAAACCAAAACAACCGGCAGCACACGGCTGTGCTACCGGTTGTGTAGGACCGATAAAGACTGCTTGTCTTACCGAACAGGCTTTAACAGCCTACTGTTAATACTGCGTAGGCGAGTGTGTAATTATCGTACGTAGGGTGCGCGCTGGTACACACGAATATAATCAATGTCGTAGCGCAGTGGGTAGATGCTGGCATCGTCAGCAGGTGTTGGTGCCCATTCGCTACCGGTTACAAGGTACGTGACAATATTCATCTGCTGTCGGCTGATCTGCGGACCTGACAGTCGCTTGACCTCTTGCCCGTCAATGTACCAGACCACCAATCCAGGCTCCCACAAGACACCAAAGGTATGGTAATCGTCACTGTAGCGCTCACCTGATGCGTTTTTGTGAGCCATGGTTGGCGATGAGTGTGTGGTGCCATGTACGGTATCTTTATAGTGGTATGTCTGAAACGCATCTTCGTCGCCAAACGGGTTTTCGCCAAGGTATTCAACGATATCAATTTCAGGTGAATGCTCGGCTTCCCAACGACGGAACAGATAGAAGCTCGAGAGCTGACCGGACACACCACCGACCTTCATGCGACCTTCAGCATAACCGTAGGTGAATCCGAATTTGTCGTGAGAGGACAGGGCGCCGGATAAAAATGGCTGCCCGAGTGCTGCGTCTTTGAGCTCATCCGGTGTACGAATCGCCTGTATCGATAATGCAGAGCCTGTCATTACAAACGGGTTGTAACCGAAATCCGGATTGGCCTGCGTGTCGACAAAGTATTGCTGCTCGCCATTGATCGCTTCGTTATGACCCCAGGTCAGTGACGTGTTCCATTTTTCGTTGTCGAGTTCAGTGCCGTTAAATTCGTCAGCAAACACCAGCTCGAAGCCACTCAGAAAATTATCGGTGGTGGAGAAATCGGTGTCGAACGGGAAGCGGTCATTGCCGTCGAGGTACGAGTCGGTGTATTCAACCACCGGCGCACCTGCCGCAGTGTACAGCGTGACAGTGACGGGATCTGATTGTGCAGACTCGTTACCTTCGGCATCAACGGCACTGATTCTGTAGGTGTAGGTGCCGCCAGAGACAGGTCGGTTCTCGCCACACTGATGCAGACGATCGAGGAATCGTGTGTAGTTACAGTCAATAAACGAGGTCGTGGTCCAGATTTTATTAATCTCGTTCGCGGTACCGCCGGCCGGATCGGTTTGGTCACCACGGATGGTGTAGATCACGCCGTCATCACGATACAGTCGATATTCAACCACGGCATCGTTGTCGATAGACTCTGCCCAATTTAATTCAACCCAGTCGTTACTGATCAGATCAACACGCAGATTCGCCGGCACGGTCGGTATGCCATCGGCAGAGACCTCGGTTGCAGGTGTTTCGAGACGGGCATTAAACGGATCGGTTGGATCATTACTGGAGTCGATGTTGGTGTCTGTATCGGTGCCGGTGTCTGTGCCGGTGTCTGTGTCTGTGCCGGTGTCTGTATCAGTACCGGTGTCTGTATCAGTACCGGTGTCCGTATCGGTGCTGGTATCTGTGTCGGTGCTGGTATCTGTGTCGGTGCTGGTATCTGTATCGGTGCTGGTATCTGTGTCGGTGCTGGTATCTGTATCAGTGCCTGTGTCTGTATCAGTACTTGTGTCCGTGTCAGTACCTGTGTCTGTATCAGTACCTGTGTCCGTGTCAGTACCTGTGTCCGTCATCTGCCCGTCATCCGAGACGATTGGTGTGGTCGTGTCCGGCGTGATATCTGCGGCGACCTGCGTGCCGGAATCGCTGCTGCACGCTCCTAACGCGAGGGCTGCCACAATCGGTAATAACTTAAACCAGACTGCGGGCCGGGTGGTGGAGGTTACTGTCGGCAGCGTCGTGTTATCGGTGAGCTGGCTGGCGGGAATCTGGGTTTGAGGGCTGTGGTGTTTCATCACTTAATCTGGTCTCGTTGTTTGGGCAGTAACCTCGGTAGGCGCTATCTGCACTTTATTATTGTTATCACGATCGTGCGGTTGGTCGCACAAGTTAAGAGAGCGCATGATTACACGCTGGTGGGGGCCGTGGTGTGATGCTCTCTACACTCTTTTCCGAGGTGCATTCGGAATCTGGCCAGAAGGTGCAATAGGCCACAAAACCTGATCATTAACAGGCAGCCGTGGGAAATTCGGGCAAAGCTGTCACGCCAGCGACACGTGGGCGACTTCAGCCCAGGCAGTTTGTTACAATCGCGCGTTATCACCACCAATCACAGGAAAATCATGGCAAACAGAGTCGAAGCAGGCGGTTTATCGATTGAGTCAAGCCTTTACAATCTGGTCAACGATGAGATTGCACCCGGTACCGGCGTCGACCCAGCCCATTTTTGGTCAGAGCTTGGCGCTATCATCAATGATCTGGGGCCCAAAAATACGGCACTGCTGGCACGCCGCGATGAGTTGCAGGTGCAGCTCGATGACTGGCACAAGGCGCGCTCGGGTCAGCCCGTTGACAGTGCCGAATACCGTTCCTTCCTGACCGAGATTGGTTACCTTGTCGACAGCGGTGAATCGTTTTCTGTCGATGTGTCTAACGTTGATCCTGAAATTGCGACTATCGCCGGTGCGCAACTGGTGGTGCCGGTCAATAACGCCCGTTATGCGCTCAATGCAGCGAACGCCCGTTGGGGTAGTTTGTATGATGCGCTCTACGGCACCGACGCCATTTCCGAGCGAGATGGTGCAGAACGCGGTGGCGCTTACAACCCTGTACGCGGTGCCCGTGTGGTTGCCTGGGCCAACAGTCTGCTCGACGGTGCGGTACCGCTCGCGACCGGTCATTACGAGGATATCGTGCGTTACTATGTCAAAGACGCCACGTTGAGACTCACGCTCAGCAATGGCAGTGATATCGGTTTGGCCCATCCCGAGCGGTTCGCCGGTTTTACCGGTGACGCCGACAGCCCCGATTCAATTCTGTTGGTCAACAATGGCTTGCACCTCGAGATTCAGATTGACCGTCAGCATTTAATCGGAAAAGACAGTGCCGCCGGTGTCAAAGACGTTGTGGTCGAGTCTGCATTAACCACCATCCAGGATTGCGAAGATTCTGTTGCCGCTGTCGACGCCGAAGACAAAGTGCTTGTCTATCGTAACTGGCTCGGACTCATGCGCGGAGACCTCGAGGAGTCTTTAGAGAAAGGCGGAAAAACCATCACCCGACGTCTGGCAGAAGATCGTCGCTGGACCACACCTGATGGCAGCGGGTCGCTGACATTGGCTGGTCGAAGTCTGATGCTGGTCCGAAACGTTGGCGCACACATGTACACCGATTGTGTGTTGGATGCTGCCGGCAACGAAGTAGCTGAGTGTTATGTGGACGCTATGGTGACATCGCTGGCTGCCATGCACGATTTGGCCAAGTCTGACACCGACAACCGAAATTCCAGAACCGGTAGTGTCTACATTGTCAAACCCAAACAGCACGGGCCTGACGAAGTGGCTGTGTCGGTTGAGTTATTCGGTCGTGTGGAACAGGCGCTCGGGTTGGCAGCTAACACCCTGAAAATAGGAATTATGGATGAGGAGCGCCGCACCACCGTCAATCTTGCGGCGTGTATCCGGGCGGCAAAAAACCGGTGCATATTTATCAACACGGGTTTCCTCGACCGTACTGGCGATGAAATGCACACCAGTATGGAAGCCGGCAGCATGATTCCCAAAGGTGAGATGAAGACCAGCCCGTGGCTCATCGCTTATGAAGACCAAAATGTTGATGTTGGTCTTGCCTGTGGTCTGCAGGGCAGTGCGCAGATCGGCAAGGGCATGTGGGCCATTCCGGATGAAATGTCGGCGATGCTCAAACAAAAAATCGCACACGTTGAGGCTGGCGCCAACACGGCCTGGGTGCCGTCACCTACGGCGGCGACGTTGCATGCCTCGCATTACCACAGACTCGATGTGTTCGCGCGCCAAAACGAACTCAAATCCCGAGCCCCTGCCAGCCTCGACGACATTCTGACCATTCCGTTGTCAGAGAAAGGCCGCAACTACAGCGATGAGGAAATTCAGCGCGAAATGGATAATAATGCACAGGGCATATTGGGGTATGTCGTGCGTTGGGTGAATCAGGGCGTTGGATGTTCCAAGGTACCGGACATCAATAACGTCGGGCTGATGGAAGATCGGGCAACGCTCAGAATTTCCAGCCAGTTTCTGGCCAACTGGCTGCATCATGGCCTGATTGACGAGGCCCGCATGCGCGATACCATGGAGCGCATGGCGATTGTCGTTGATGAACAGAATGCAGCTGACACCGACTATACTCCGATGGCGCCCGACTTCGATAACAGCGCAGCCTTTCAGGCGGCCTGCGATCTTGTCTTTAAGGGGCGCGAGCAGGCCAACGGTTACACGGAGTTTGTGTTGACCGAGAGGCGCAGAGAGGCGAAAACGCAGTTAAATTAGTTTGAATTTATCTGCATTGCTATTGTCGTAACGTAATGTCTGGCCCGTGTGACCAGGCAGCAAGCAGACCAACACTACCTGCCAACGCAGGTGTTCATACCGATTGGAGACAGGAAATGAAAGCACGTCAACTTAAAGTCATTGGTGCCCTGACCGTGGCAGCAGTCGTAACAACCGCATGTTCAGGCCTCATCAAAGGCGACCCGGACGAGCGTTGGGCCGATTACAAGACCTGGACCAAAATCACCGAAGGCCGTACCGGCACCGGCGATCCTACCGGTTTTATCGGTAACGTCCACAAAGGTCGTGATGGCTATCGCGATGTTTATGTTAACGACATCGGCAAAGACACCCTCCTGGGCTCCGCGCCGTACGTTTTTCCGGTTGGATCCGTCGTTGTCAAAGAACAGTTCAACAACAAAGCTGACTGGGAAGCGCAAAAGAACCCAGGGGTCACTGTCAGTCTGAAGGCGGTTGAAGGCTCTGGCGCTGCAACCAACTGGATCTGGGCCAACAGCTACACCGGCACCGCAGGCAAAAGTGACTTCTGCGCCGGTTGCCACACCATTGCTGCCAAAGACGATTTCGTGTTCACTCACGAAGACTTCCTGTCAGCAGAAAACTAAGCGCTGAATACACCTGTTTCCGTCCCCGCGCTCTGGCCATAACAACCAGAGTGCAGGGACACAGGTAACCCTGCAGGGCCACACTTGTGGTTTTAACAGGCACGTCTTCGCCGTAGTTCTATCGCGACAAGCGCTATCAACTCACCCCCCCTAATGACATGCCACACGCGACCCGTGTCTGGCAGCAGCTCTCGTGCACCATAAACGCTCACGCCTCCCTGTTTTAGTATAAAATCTGCGACGCAGCCCTTGCGGCTGCTCGGCAGTCAATTAATTGGCTTAGGATTTCATACAACGTTGAGGGCAGAACAATGAGCTTGGTTTCAGAATTTAAAGAATTCGCACTGAAAGGCAGTTTGATGGACATGGCGGTCGGTATCATTATCGGTGCGGCTATTGGCAAATTGGTGGGTGCGTTGGTTGACAGTGTTTTAATGCCACTGATTGGTTTGGCGATGGGTGGAGTCGATTTTTCATCTCTCGCGATGACCGTCGGTGATGCCTCGATAGGATATGG
>CALDUO010000233.1 GCA_937923745.1 uncultured Granulosicoccaceae bacterium | reverse complement strand
ACTGCAACGTACGCTTTGGCAGCCACGGGCTGGAAAACATTTCCGCCTCGCCCTGCCAAGAAGTCGCGTATTGTGATGGGTGAACAATCACGTGTCAATTCCGGTGATGAAAATAGTGCCGCTGTCTCGATGTGAACGTTGGGCACCAGCACCACAAACCACAGCGAAGGCATCGACACCGGTGTCATTATTTCACCAACTCCCTCTGCCCAGCAAGCCTGCCCTCGCACAAACACCGGCACATCTGCGCCCAACGACAGTCCCAGTTGGGCTAACGCATCAACACTGTAGCCGCACGACCAAAGCTCATTGAGCGCCACCAGCGTCGTCGCTGCATCCGAGCTGCCACCACCTAACCCAGCGCCCATGGGCAGGACTTTATCAAGCGTGATGTCCACACCCTGCCGAATACCGGCGGTCCTTTGTAACAAGCGAGCAGCCCGAACCACAAGGTTATCCTCTGTCGCCACGCCATCAATCTGTGGCTGTAACGTCACCTGTCCGTCCGGTCGACATTGAAAGGCCAATTGGTCGGCTTGGTCCAAGAATATAAATGCCGTCTGCAGTTCGTGATAACCGTCTGGACGACGCCCGGTAATATGCAGCAGCAAATTGAGTTTCGCCGGTGCCGGCCATCGGTTTGTTGCCTCGGTCATCGTGTCGTCACCCTGTCACTCTCGGTCACAAACGACTCAACTGCGGGCACCGACAGATGTCCGACAACAAGCCTTCCAAAGCAAGGCATCGCAAACAGAATATCGCCCAAAGACTGTGACCCAAAGACTGTGACCTGAAGAATGAGACCAATAGAATATCACTGAAGAGGATAGAGAATGTCGCCAACAATTTTTTCCCAATTAATAATCAATGGCTGGCACTCGCTGTCGCGGACCCGGACACATACAGCACAGCGTCAGCGATTGTGAGCAAGCGTTGCGGGCAGGTAAAGTGATATGAATACCCGGGTGAAGACTACTGCGCACCACACGCCGAGACCCGAGCATCGGTGCTGGGTGCACTGGGTGCACTGGGTGCATTGGGCACACTGGGTGCACTAGCCACCAGGTATCGCAAGACGGCCGTTACCAGACGGTTTTTCGGCAGCATCGGGCGCCAGCCCCTGCCAGCTTTTGACGAGCAGACGAATTGAATATTCATCACCGGTAATTTCGATAAGGCCGGGCAAGTCAATTTGTCCTGCGCTTTTGAGCTCGGTGAATCCGGACGCATCCACCTGCAGATAGCGCTTGATGCGTGCTACCCAACGAACACCGTTGGCATCGCTATATTTCAGCTGTACCAGACGACCAAAACGGTCAAAACCGGGTGTTGCGTTCTCACCCACAGCACCTTTGATCCAGACACCCAACTGGGTCAGTGGCACCGGAATTCCGAGCGCTCGTGACAACAGTGTGTCAGCGCGGACTCCGCGAGCACTGCCTTGACCGGATGCAGACAATGTTGCAACGCCTGGCGTCTGCTCGATATCCAGTCGACGGCCCAGCGGCCCTGCCAGCCCAATGGTGTAGCTGTCACCCGATTGCTGCCATGCGATATCGCCCGACACGGCCTCGGTAGATGAGGTCAGCCCTATACGGCCCGTCATTTGCCACACTGACAACGCCGCGAGCATGCGCTGGCGTTCCTCTATAGCCAGCACCGTAGCGTTGTCTTTCGGGACTGTGACACAGCCAGACATCAGCACACTGACAATAACCGTAACCCATGTGCGCCTGTAGAGCCTGGACCATTGCCATTGCCCTGGCCATGATCTTGGCCATGATCTTGGCCACGACTTGGGCCATAACATGGGCAATAGCCTGGGCATGATCAGTTGACACACAGCGACTAGAGACCAAATCGTTGCATCACGTTTTGCAGTTTGGTGTCCTCGGGATTTTGCCGAAGCGCCTCTTCCCATACTTTTCGGGCAGCGGCTTCGTCGCCACTCACCCACAAGACTTCGCCGAGGTGCGACGCGATTTCCGCATCCGGAAACAACGCATAGGCTTCACGCAATAATGCCAACGCAACATCGTATTCGTTGAGGCGAAAGCGTAACCAGCCCAGACTGTCGAGAATAGCCGGGTCTTCGGGCAACAGACTGTTGGCTTTGACCAGCAGCGCTTCAGCTTCCGGCAAGTTTTTATTGTTGTCGGCGTAGTGATAGCCCAAGGCATTTAATGCGTGTGCGTTGTCGGGATCTCTGGCAATCAGTGTCAGTAAATCAGCGGTAAACACATCGGCTTTACCGTTGTGGTCAGCGATAAGAGCCCTTGAATAACGCAAGTCATCATCATTGGGCCACGTCTCGACGCCTTCACTCAGCGTCTCGTAAGCTTCCTCCCACCGGTCGGCTTGGCTTAACAACCTGCCCTCCGCACGAATCAATCGGGGCTTAACGGCATCAGAGCGAACGTCGGCAGCAAGTCGCCGAAGCCTCGCCAGGCCGGTATCGACTCGGCCTATGGCGCCGTACAGTTCTGCCGCGCGTATCTGCGCATCCAGTGCATTTTCGCCACTGGTGACGTCTTCATAGTGACCAATAGCAGTTTCAATGTCGCCCTCACTGTCAGCGATTCTGCCAAGGTAATAATGCGCCTGTGGCAGGTATTCACCATTCTCCAGCAGTGTTGTCAGGTACTTCTCGGCATCGTCGTTTCGCCTTGACTCCAATGCCAATAAACTAATGGTGAGCAGCGCTTCCGGCGTGACGTTGTCAGCGTTGTACACGGAATCAAACAGCACCGCTGCCTCGTCGTACCTGCCCTCCGCGGTTAACAAACGGGCAAGGCCAACCTGTAAATCAATGTTCTGCGGATCACGTTCAGCCGCAGCGCGCAACTCCTCTATCGCATCGGTCCCGTTTCCGGCAGACACATCGATTCGAGCTTTCAGCAGCAGCGCCGATGCATTGTCAGGATCGAGCTGTACTGCTGACTCTACTGCACGTTTAGCCAGTGTGTCGTCTCGGTTGGTCCATGCCAGTTGTGCCTGTGCAAGGTGGGCTTCGGCGTTATCAGGGTTGTTGTTGACGAGTTTTTGGGCAACCTCAAGCGCTCCTGCGCGATTGGGCTCTCGCACCAACAGTTCAAACACCCGATCCCCTGGGCTCTGAACCTGTTCCGATTCACTGGCGATAATGGCAGAGGACTGCAAGGTCAGATACTTGCCGAGCTCGCTGGCCGCGCGGTCGAGATTGGCTTGTCGTAAAAATATTTGGGTGAGCGCCTGATAGACATCGGGGTTGTCCGGATCCAGCTCAGACCAGCGCTCTCCGGCAATGCCTGCTTTGTCCCACTCACGACCCACCACAGCCAATTGAGTGGCCCGCTCCGCAACACGCGGATCTGTGGTGCGTTTTGATGCGCTGAGGTAGCCCTCCGTCGCGATATCCATGTAACCGCGCCGCCCAGCCATCTCGGCAATCATAATTTCAAACATCAGCTGTGACGTTTCATCAGTGCTTTGCGCTGACACCGGACCCGCATACGAGGTGCCCTGAGATACCGGCAACAAATTACACCCAGCCAACGCCACGAGCAGCATCATTGACGGCGCAAGCCAAGCCTTTTGACGGGCTTTGGTCGCAACTGTGTTGACACTCGGCGACGTGACGCCCGCCAGTCGTGTCGGATGTGCTGATGTTTCGGTATTCGAGGTCATGGTATCTCCGGTAACGGCCTGACAGCCTCTAGGATCCTCACTGGCCAATAAGTTCCGTCGGCCAAAAAACTTCAAATGAACAATACGCTGATCGCTCTGTCCCTGTGCGGGGCACAGCCGTGGTCTCACCAAAGCTCCCAACAACGGTTCCGGCCACGACCTTGGCTGCAGTTACGCTCTGATCCCGACCTGATCCCGGCGATGATCCCGGCATTGGTCCCGGGGAGTGGAGCAGTCGCCGGGTGCCCCCGCAAAAGCGTCGCAGAATCTATGCCCTGCCAGAAGTATAGGGAAGAGTATAGGGAACAGCCGGGCCGCTTTGGTCGATAAATCTTTTCGGTTAATCAGGATTTGGTAACATTCGCGGATGAAATCATCGATTAAATCAAGGCTCGAGAGTGTCAGCGAAAGACACGAAGAGATTGCAGCGCTTCTCGGCGATCCCGACACCATCAGCGACCAGAACCGGTTTCGTGATCTGTCTAAAGAGTATGCCCAGCTTGAACCGGTAGTGAGCAGCTTTGCCCTGTATACGCAGGCCATGGAAAGCCGGGCCACTGCCGAGGAGATGCTCAAGGACGCTGACCCTGACATGCGTGAGATGGCACAGGAAGAATACGACCTTGCGTTAAGCAATATCGAATCACTCGAAAACACGTTACAGACGCTGCTCCTGCCGCGCGACCCGCGCGATGAATACAACGCCTATCTTGAGATTCGTGCAGGCACCGGTGGAGACGAGGCGGCGCTGTTTGCAGGTGATTTACTGCGTATGTATCTTCGGTACGCCGAAACCCAGGGATGGCGCTCAGAGGTCATTACCGAACGGTTGGGCGAACACGGTGGTTATAAAGAGGTTATCTGCAGACTCAGCGGTACTGGCGTGTTTTCGCGACTCAAATTTGAGTCCGGTGCGCACAGGGTTCAACGGGTACCGGAAACGGAATCCCAGGGTCGTGTCCATACATCGGCGGCGACTGTGGCCATACTGCCAGAGGCCGACGAGGTCGAGGCAGTCGAAATTAACCCCAGCGACTTGCGCATTGACACGTTTCGGGCATCCGGTGCCGGTGGTCAGCACGTCAACAAAACAGACTCGGCCATTCGTTTGACTCACATACCCACCGGCATCGTGGTGGAGTGTCAGGATGAGCGTTCACAACACAAAAACCGCGCCCGCGCCATGTCATTGCTGCAGTCGCGGTTAATGAACGATCAGGTTGCGGCGCAGCAGGCAGAAGAATCCGAATCACGCCGATTACAAGTGGGGTCCGGCGATCGCTCCGAGCGCATTCGCACGTATAACTTTCCACAGGGCAGGCTGACCGATCATCGTATTAACCTGACCCTGTACAAACTGGAAGAAATACTGGCAGGCGATTTGGGTCAGGTTGTTGATCCGCTGATCGCTGAGCATCAAGCGGATTTGCTCGCAGAACTTGGGGAGTAAGTGAACATAAAAAAGCTTCTGCAACAGGGCACCGGGCAACTTCGCCACACCAGCGACAGTGCCCGCCTCGACGCAGAAGTTATATTGGCGAACGTAACCGGACACACCAGAACATGGTTGTTTGCCCATGACACGGACACTGTCACACCCGCTGTCGCAGATGAGTATCAGCGGCTAATAACACAACGTGCCACCGGTATACCGGTGGCTTACCTGACCGGTGAATGCGAATTCTGGTCGTTACCGCTGACCGTAACCCGCAGCGTATTAACACCGCGTGGTGATACCGAACGATTGGTCGAAGCAGTACTCAACTACCTGCAACCTTTCGAAGGCGCGAAGATCCTTGACGCCGGCACCGGCAGCGGCGCAATCAGCGTCGCGCTCGCCGTTGAACGACCCGATCTGCAGATTACCGCGGTTGATGTGTCGCCTGACGCACTGACGGTCGCATCGCTAAACCTCGCCAGGCACCACTGTAACAACGTAACCACACAGCAGTCAGACTGGTTTGAACGCTTGGACAATGCCACCTTTCAGCTTATCGTCAGTAACCCGCCCTATATCGCTGCTACCGATGATCACCTGGACGGCGACGGCGTACGCCACGAACCTCGCTTGGCGCTGACCTCAGGCGCCGACGGTCTGGACGCCATACGCCAAATCATTCACGAATCACAGGACCATCTTGTCATTGGTGGCGCGTTATACCTTGAGCATGGCCATAATCAGGCCGATAGCGTTGCTATGTTACTCACCCAATCAGGTTTTCGCGAGATTGAACACTA
>CALDUO010000232.1 GCA_937923745.1 uncultured Granulosicoccaceae bacterium | reverse complement strand
TCCTGTCCCGTTAGCACCACCATCCGTGGTGCCGTATCCCATTGGTGTACCGTCCTTAAACAGTGCCTTGCGATTGCACCCGCAAGACTTCAGTTATCGTCTGCGGATACCCGCAAATTCAGTCTTAACTGTCATGAATTTAGTTTTATTGTAGAGGCATGCCACTCTTGTCATCTGCAACAATTGTCTACAATTGCCTGACAGACGAAAGAATCCCGTCAACTGCGGTGATCTTCCCAGTATAAATTCAATGGGTTAGCGACAAGGAGCTGGTTAACCAGTTTTGACGTTGGCGCGATAAGCGGAATCATATCTACTAAATGCCCATCATCCGGCATATGACTTTTCATGTTCGGATGTGGCCAATCTGTGCCCCACAGCACACGTTGCGGAAACCGCTCCACCAGAAAACGGGCAAATGGCACAAAGTCACGGTAGCCCGGTGGCCCTTCTACCGACAGCCGCTCAGGACAGGTCACTTTCGTCCACAGGTTCGGGTGTTCATCCAGCATTGCCACAAATGACTGAAACGCACCGTCCGACAACCCTCGGCTCACGTCAGGGCGCGCCATGTGATCAAACACAACAGTGACCGGTAACGATGTAAAAAACGAACGGTAGTCGGGAAGGTCTTGTGCTTCCAGATAAATCACCACGTGCCAACCAAGCGGTGCGATGCGTTCGACAATGGATTCCAGCGCTGCTTGTGGCACGATGTTGACAAGGCGTTTTACAAAGTTAAACCGCACGCCCCGAACACCGGCAGCGTGCAAGTGCTGAAGCTCATCGTCGGTCACGGTATCACGCACAGTCGCCACACCGCGTGCTGAACCGGCGAACCAGTTCAGCGCATCAACCATTGCGCTGTTGTCAGCACCATGGCAAGTAGCCTGTACAATGACGCTTTTACTGAACCCCAAATGCTCACGTAAGTCTTTTAATGCCTCACGGCCCGCATCACACGGGGTGTACTTGCGTTCGGGGGCATACACAAATTGATCGCCTGGCCCGAACACATGGCAATGCGCATCGACGGCACCATCGGGCACGGTAAAAGTCGGTGTCGACGGGTTTGGGTGATACACCAACCAGTCATCATCCATGGTAAAGGCACTCATGACGCCAGGGAATGCAGCAGTGTATCGAGACGGGGGTACACCCGGCGGGCATTATGCTCATAGACAGCGGCGCGATCCTGTTCACTGATATCGAGCTGATCAACATACCGCTTTGTATCATCAAAATAAAAGCCGGTTTCAGGATCAATACCCCGCACCGCACCCACCATCTCCGAGCCGAACAAAATATTGTGTACCGGTATTACTTCAAACAATAAGTCGATGCCCGGTTGGTGATACACACAGGTGTCAAAGTAGACATTGTTCATGACATGATCAGACAACAGCGGTTTTTTCAGCATGTCGGCCAACCCGCGATAACGTCCCCAGTGATACGGCACAGCGCCACCACCATGCGGAATAATGAGCCGAAGATCGGGGAAGTCACTGAACAGATCCCCTTGTATCAACTGCATAAACGCGGTGGTATCGGCATTAATGTAATGAGCGCCGGTCGCATGGAACGCCGGATTACACGACGCTGATACATGTACCATGGCCGGGACATCCAACGCTGTCATCCGTTCATAGAGCGGGTACCAAAAACGGTCTGTCAGTGGCAACGAATTCCAGTGACCACCGGAAGGATCAGGGTTCAGGTTACACCCGACGAAACCAAGCTCTGTTACGCAGCGCTCCAGCTCCTCGACCGCTGCCGTCAAATCGACGCCAGCAGTTTGGGGCAACTGACATACCGGTGCAAAGTTGTGCGGATACAGGTCGGTCACCCGTTTGATCAGATCATTACAGGCGCGACTCCAGTCAACACCGGTTTGGCGGGTACCGATATGGTGTCCCATCGCAGATGCTCGCGGTGAAAATAACGTGAGATCAGCACCACGTTCACGCTGCAGTTTCAGTTGGTTTTGTTCAATAGAGTCGCGAATTTGGTCATCACTGATACGACCATAAGTCGGATCGGGTAACTCGGGCGCTTTTAATTGTTTGACCTGTGCATCACGATAATGCTGATGCGGCTCTGGCGCAGTTGTGTAGTGACCGTGGCAATCAATAATCATAGCTCTTCCGATAGGTAATTCTGATACGTGACACAGTTATCAGGCGCTGCGTGATCACTGTCAGCACGTGTGTTTTACAGTATCGTAAAAACGCGGCCACGACTTCGCCAGTCTGTGTAATTGCTGAGCAAGTGCAGAGCAACACGGCTTTGCATTTATCAGGGCTTTTACAGGCATAAAGAGCCGTTCACCCGGCCACAATCAAAACCAATACTCATGCATACAGCGACTGGCTAACATACGTAGCACCAGAGAACAGTTTGCGCGCAGTGCGCACCAACGCTGACTGGTGTATGTGTAACTGGCCATGACTCATCGTTGTTTGCATCGCTATTGTAAAAGCCCCGGAAGGATGCTCGACCGCCATTGCCTGCGGGTCTGTCACGACCGCCATACCATCGGTCACTGAACCCGGCAACACACAGGCTGTGGCAACACTGACCGCCCCTAAAACACCGATAGATTCGTGTACCCGATGCGGAATGAACGTGCGGGTATTAATCACACCACCTGCCACAGGTGCTGAGACCAGACACATCTTGGGAATGGTTTTGTCAGTGACATCGCCGAGGTTCATCGCAGCACCTGCCTCACGGCGTATTGATTCCAGTCGTGTTTTCAGCGTGTCATTCGCTTCAAGTTCTGCCGGTGATTCTGATCCGCTCATGCCAACATCTGTTGCACGCAGCAACACCACCGGCATACCGTTGTCGATACACGTGACCTGCAATCCATTGACGGTATCGCGTGCCTGCCCTGTTGGCAGTAGCGCACCGCACGCAGACCCTGCTACCTCAAGGAAATCGAGCGTCACCGGAGCCGCACTACCCGGCACCCCATCAATAACCGTATCACCCTGATAGCACACCCTGCCCTCTGGCGTTTGCACGTTTGCCACGGCAACACCGCCCGAGTTGAGCATCAAAATGGTGACTGGCGTGATGCCCTGTTGCGCGGTAACCAGCCCGTGCTCGATGGCCCATGGACCAACGCCTGCGAGTATATTGCCGCAGTTTTGCACATCGCTTACCACGGGTTGATCAACTGCGACTTGCAGAAACAAATACTCCACATCGATATCGTCTCGCGCCGACGGCGACAGCACAGCCACCTTACTGGTCAGCGGATGTCCGCCACCGACACCGTCGATCTGTCGCAGGTCGGGTGACCCCATAAGGGCCAGCAATACACGATCACGCTGCGCGGGATCAGACGGGAGGTCGGTGGCCAACACATACAGCCCACGGGAGGTGCCGCCGCGCATGAGTGTGGTGGGAATTGCAACCTGTGACACGGCTCAGGTTTCCGACGACCCGGTATCGGCCTCGAGCTCTGCCTGCGTGATATACGTCAGGCCTTTTGCCGCCAGTCGTTCGCGCATGCCATAGATGTCCAGCCCGAGCTCGCCCTGCATTAGCCTCGCCCGCGTCTGCTCCTCTTTGGCTTCACGGGCGAGAGACGCCTCGGCCACCGACGCCGCATCATCACGCCGAACCACCACGATACCGTCATCGTCAGCCACGACGACATCACCGGCGCTGACCCGTTGGCCACCGCAGACCACCGGTAGATTAACGCTGCCAATTGTCTCTTTGATGGTGCCTTGTGCAAACACATGACGCGACCAAACCGGAAACCCCATCTGTTCAAGCTCACGCAGATCGCGACAACCGGCATCGATCACCAAACCGATTACCCCACGCGCTGCCAACGAACGGGCCAACAGTTCACCAAAATAACCGGCATCACTTGCCGATGTGGGCGCTACCACCACGATGTCTCCTGCCTGACACTGCTCGACGGCTACATGAATCATCCAGTTATCGCAGGGCGCAACACTGACAGTGACAGCCGGTCCGGCAATTCTGCTACCCGGGAAGATCGGGCGAATGGCAGGTGCCAGTAACCCATGACGACCCTGCGCCTCATGCACAGTTGCAACACCACTCTTTCCCAATTGCCGGGTGGCATGAGTTGGCGGCCTGCGAATGTCGGTCACTACCGTGTTCATTAGTGTGTTCCTCTTCATGTGATACCACTGGCGCCGACAGATCTGCCTGACTCGGTTGTCGCGTTCAGCGACCGGACTCAGCTTGCGGGTTCAACTCATCGAGACATTCGGTCATCGAGTTAGCCGGTGATCGCGACAACCGGTTGTTGGCTCATCTGTTGCTGCTGTACTATAAAAGCACATCACCCTCACCTGAGGCAGACCGTACCCAGGCGTTGGGATCGTGTCAAAATCCGTGGCGATATGCGATAGAGTGCAGCATTTTAGCGCATAGACAAGCGCTTCAGTCGCCTGCAGAGATTCATTGTCGCCTGGTTCTGGGTCATACTGGCAACACGCGATACCAAAGCGACAGGCTCACCCCATGTTCAACCGTGAAACTCAAATAAAGACAGTCCCGTTCTTTGCTGATCTTGCACCAGAGAGCATTAGCAATATCGCCGCTGCCGCGCAAATGCGCAGTATCGATAAGCACGAGGTCATTTTTCGGGAAGGTGATGTCGCCGATGGCATGTACCTGATTCAATCCGGTGCCGTCAAAGTGTACGTCGATGACGAAAATGGTCACGAACTGACCTTATTTGTTGAAAACGCGAATGGCTATTTTGGCGAAGCGTCTTTGATTAACGACAGCGTTCGCACCGCCTCTGTGGCAGCTCTCGAAGAAACCCTGCTCCTCAGAATACCCAAAGATGCCTTTTTGGCCTGCCTCGCCAAACACCCTGAGCTGGCCATGAAAATCGCCAGCCTGACCACCGAAAGACTCAGGCGCTCCACCGACCTGTTGCGCTCTTTGGCGCTGGAAAACGTCTACCAGCGGCTCACCCATAAAATGATGGACATGGCCGTTACCACCAATGACGAGCTGGCCCTGCCCCGACGCTTTTCACATCAGGAATTTGCCAACATGATTGGTGCGTCGCGAGAAATGGTCGGGAAAATATTGTCAGATTTGTCGAAGGGCGGCTATATCGAAACGCGCGAGGGTATCGTACACATCATTAAAAAACTGCCGAACGCCTGGTAGTGTCGCTCGCCCGACGTCAGCAACATCAGTCGTCTGACGACTGGCTGAAGCGCAGACGCAACGCTTTTTTATTCAGCTTACCCACGCTGGTTTTGTCAATTGCATCAACACATTCTATGCGGTTGGGTACTGCCCATCTCGGTTGCGTACCGTCAGCAACAGCCTCTTCAATTTGCTGAATAATAGCGTCTTTCACGGTCTCTTCGGTGGCCTCATCGCCTAACGTAACTACCAGCATCGGACGCTCCCCCCAGCGCTCGTCCGGTAACCCAATCGCCGCGACTTCTGCAACACCGGGCACCGTCGATGCCAGACTCTCGAGATCCAACGACGAAATCCATTCACCACCGGATTTTATGACATCTTTCATTCGGTCCGTGATTTGTAACGTACCCTCAGGATCAATGTGTCCGACATCACCGGTGTGCAGAAAACCGCCCTCCCACAGCGCCTCGGAGCCTTCAGGATTTTTGACATAACCCTGCGCCAGCCAAGGTGCCCTGACCACCACCTCACCGGCAGTCTCGCCATCGTGCGGCAGGGGGTTCATCTCGGCATCAACAACCGCGAGGTCCACCAACGGCAGCGCCTTACCGGTTTTGCAACGCATTGATACGACATCGCCCTGCTCTGACGGTACATTAGCAACGGTCAGTACCGGGCCGGTTTCGGACATGCCGTAGGCAGCACAGATATCAATACCGGCATCCATCGCCGTCTGTGCGAGCCCCTCCGGTAGTGCCGACCCGCCAATAATGACTTTCCAACCTTGCAGCGGCGTCGCCTCCGCCTCCGGTGCGCTTAACAACATATGCAAAATGGTTGGTACACAATGCGAAAATGTAACCTGTTCATGCTGAATCAAAGACAGTAGTCGTGCCGGTTCATACCGACCGGGATACACCTGCTTTACGCCAGCCAACGTGGCGATGTACGGCAGGCCCCAGGCATGCACATGGAACATGGGCGTGATCGGCATATAGACATCTTCATTGTGAAAACGAAACGTACCGGCCAGGGTGCCAAAACCCGCCATACCACCCAGGGTATGCAACATGAGCTGGCGGTGCGTATAGGTCACGCCTTTCGGGTCACCGGTCGTGCCGGTGGTATAGAAAATAGTAGCCCGGGTGCGTTCGTCAAAGTCAGGAAACTCGTAGTCTCCGGGATCAACCTGCATCAGTGACGTATAGTCAGTCACAAACTCAGCGGGCATGGCCGATGCATTGTCGGTCAAAAAGATAAGTTGAACCGGTCGTGTGATGCGTTCACGTATCGCTTCTATGATCGGTAAAAAATCTTCATGCACCAGAATGACATCATCTTCAGCATGATTAATGGTGTACAGAATTTGCTCTGGTGACAATCGAATATTAATAGTGTGCAGCACACACCCCAACATAGGCACAGCAAAAAAGCATTCGAGGTAACGGTGGCAGTCCCAGTCCATCACCGCAACCGTATCGCCGTGTTTGACACCGAGTGACTGCAGGCCATTGGCCAAGGTGCGCAGACGCTGATAAAACTCGGCATAAGTAAACCGGTATTCACCGCTGACAATAACGTTATCGGGTGAATTCTGAAGGGGTGTGTGCAACAGATTTTTAATTAACAGCGGATAGTCGTCCGCCATGGTTGCCTGTGGAATTTTAATCATTTCAGCACCCTCAGTGTAAATGTTGTGCTAGCGGTTCGCTGCCCATTGATCTGCAGATCAACGCTGTGCTCTCCGTCGTAAAGAGCCCGAATGGTGGTGGCTTTCATTGACACCTTTTTTGCCAGTACACGTGACTCACCGG
>CALDUO010000231.1 GCA_937923745.1 uncultured Granulosicoccaceae bacterium | reverse complement strand
AAATCAAAATTAAACGTCAGTGCCTCTGTCCAGTCGCTCCATGCTTCATTGCTGCTATACGTTATTTGGCCACCTTGCCTTACTGTGAGGTCAAACGTGTTGTCATCACCGTTGGTGGCGTTTAGCATCAGTTCATTGCCTTGTCCGGCTTTTATGACCAGTGTGCCATAGCGGTATTGCGTCAGTAGCCCGCCTATGTTGTTTCGTTGTATCAGTGGATCGGGTATTGATATTTGTAGGGTTTCTGATTTGGTGGATGGTGACGAGTAATAAAATTCTCCGGTCATTAATAGCTGGAATCCGAGCACGGCCTCGAAGTACGTTTGTGCTTGAATGGCTTTGTACTCTCCAAAGTCTTGCGAGTTGGCCTCGGTGACCAGTCGGGTGATGTCGCCGCTGAGGCCATAGTGTCTGCTTGGCCCTCCGTCACGATTGGACGTGCGTTTGTAGTCTACAGAACCGTCCAACGACACGGTACGATTGGGTGATGCCAGCGAAAAGTTGTTGCCACTGTAGTTAAAATTACCGAAGTTTCTGGTAAAAAACTGCCCGGTATAACGATTGTTATTTTGGTCGCACTCGTTAAAGGTTGCATTCCAACCGCTCGTGATCTGCCGTGCCCCGAATTTAAAGCTCTCAAGATCAACCGACCCTCCATTGGCACAGGATTGTGTGCCCCACTCCTGCGCACCATCGGGAGTTGCCGCTTGTAAATACCCCTCCGGGAAATCCGGGAAAGTGTATTCGGGTAAGTTAAGCATTTCGCTGCCAAACAGATCGCCAGTCAATACATCAAACGCTTCGCGCATTATAGCGTTGGCATTATCAGGCGTAATGATATCGTTTCGTTGTGTGGTCAGATTCGGTTCTGGTGCGGCATTGGGGTTGGGTGGCACATAAGCCAATGCATCACGCCAGACAAACCACGGCTCTTCACGTGTCACAGCGGTTTGTCCATCTACCGTGGTCGTCACTGACACGGTATTGATATTTCCGGTATCGGCATTAACAACAATGTGCCCTTCGCCGTCAGTCAGTGTCATCACTCCAGTCTCGTAACGCAGCGATGAGGCTGTCTGGCTGTTGACGAACGGCTCGTTGGTCTCAACGGTGATGGTGGTACCGTTTAACACGGGCGGCCGCATGGTGAACGAACCGGACATCTGCGCGATTGGCATTGAGCCTGACGGAAACCCTGCTAGCTTTACACTCCGGGTAGTATTTGCATCAGACACACTTAGTGATCCACCAGGATACGATAATGCAAAGTTAAAGCGCTCAACATTAAACACGTTGGTCGAGCGAAATGTGTTTGCCTGTTGCTGCACGCCTGACAGGGTCATGCGGCCACCCGGCTGAAACGCCACGGTAAAGTTATCACTGTACACACGTTGAGAGAAAGCATTGCCCTCACCGTCTTCATCCTGCAATGTAACACGTCCATTGAGGGTATCTCCGTTGATCAGGCAATCTGAATAGACACCCTCAACCGAATAGTCGAATTTACCGCTGTTGTTTGTTTGGGTCATTTGTCCACTATTCTGGCAAGCGGAGAACGTGAGTCGCTCTCCGGTCTGTCCGTTTCCGGAAGAAAGCTCAAACGTCTCGGTTGTGGTGTACGGGAAGTCGGTCATACGACGGTCATAAGCACGACCGGAATAGACTTCGAAAGCCTGCAGAATTAACGCGTTGGCATTGTCAGGCGAAATGCGTAGTCCAGTGTCATCCGTACCGGTGTCATCTGTACCGGTGTCATCTGTACCAGTGTTGTCTGTACCGGTGTCGTCTGTACCGGTGTTGTCTGTACCGGTGTTGTCTGTACCGGTGTTGTCTGTACCGGTGTCATCCGGTGTTTCAATGCCCTGCGCTATATCGCTGGTTTCGGCATCAGACAGGACCTGCTCAGCGGGTGTGTCAGTCTCTGCTATGCCGGTGGTAGTAGTGTTGTCCGAGCTGGAAGAACAGCCCGCACCGCCTATCACTAATACCAGTACTGCAGCTATACCTTGCGACAAGCTTTTGTAAGTCAGGTTTTGCATCGCTTGCTTCCTTCTGCCAGGTCATTGTTTCTATCTGGCGGCATGTTTGATTTGTTGGGGTGAATTACCGGGACCGACACGGCGTACAACAGCGGACCAACTGTCCTCGATGTTTTATCAGTTACAAATATGAACGGAAATTCGGGACAGATCAAATGAATTTATCGTTACTGTCAATGGCATGTCACTTTTGCGCTGATTACACACCGACTGGTTCACGTCATACCCAGGTTTAGTCGTGGTCCGATTGCTTGTGGTGATCGTAACCTGCTTCCAGTTCTTTTCGCAGAAAATCACCAAACCGAATCGGTTCGAATCTTTTCGGGTGTAGCTCGTTGATACAGGATGCGAGCGGTGTGACGGTGGTGTTTACGTTAGGATCAAAAAAGAACGGACACGAATACCGGGCTTTGCCCGAGGTATTGATGACACGATGAGGCGTTGACTTCAGCAGGCCATTCGACCAACGCTGCAGCATGTCACCGGCATTGACAACAAAGGTGCCGGGAATTGTGGGCACGTCTATCCATGTCGCACTGTCGCCGTGTTCATGGGCAGTGTCCAGCACTTGAAGGCCACCGGCATCATCTTGTGCCAGCAGTGTCAAACAGCCAAAATCGGTATGTGGTGCCGAACCGAAAATACCGTGCGTCTCCCAGTCGACACCCGGGTTTTTAGCCGGGTAATACAACAAGCGTAGCCATGTCGTCGGGACTTCAAATGCCGGCACCAGTTGACGCTCGGCATTCAGTGCCTGCGCAATGACGCGTACAAGTCGTTGACCCAGCGATGTCATTGCTGTGTTGTATGTCATGACCGCCTCACGAAATCCGTTGAGCTGTGGCCATTGATTGGGACCAGCCAGATAGTCACCTGCCCTGACCGCTTGTGACTCACTGCCATCTTCGCGCATCACCATAAAACTTTCTGACTGATTGGGATGACTGACGTCTGCCAGTGTGGAATTGACATCTGTGGATGTGTTAATCGGGATAAACCCGCGATGAAGCTGATTCAGCTCAACCGATTTCTTTTGCCGGGTGGGTAGTGCGTGGAACTGTGCGGAGGCTGCAAAGACACGATCGATCAGTGTCTGTGGTATGCGGTGATTGGTTATGTAACTAAAGCCTGCTGTTGAGTAGGCTTCGATAAACTGCTCGCCCAGTTGCTGTTGAGCATCACTATCACCCGAATACAGTGCAGTGACATCAATGATCGGTACGGCGCGTTGAGTGTCCTGCATGGGCTGCTGTGTAGATTATCGCGTGGATAGCCGCTTACGTTGTTGCGAAGTACCTGTATTGACGATAACGCCGTTTTGGTGTTTGGTGGGTTTAACCTGAGCAGACAGCGTGAACCGCCCCGGAGCGGGACGGTTCAGCGCAAGTCAAGACAGTGGTGTTATGCCTGCAGATCGAAGCGGTCTGCGTTCATCACCTTAGTCCATGCTGCCACAAAGTCACTGGCAAACTTCTCAGCGTTATCGTCTTGGGCATACACTTCTGCATAAGCGCGCAGAATAGAGTTTGACCCAAACACAAGATCAGCACTGGTCGCTGTCCATTTGACTGTGCCGCTGCTACGGTCGCGGATTTCGTAAGTGCCACTGTTACCCATAGGCTGCCATTCGTTCGCCATATCGGTCAGGTTCACGAAAAAGTCGTTGGTCAGCTGGCCTTCACGATCCGTGAACACACCGTGCTTTGAACCACCGTGATTCACACCCAGTACACGCATGCCACCGATCAGCACCGTCATTTCGGCTGCGGTGATACCCAGTAACTGAGCACGGTCGAGCATCAGCTCTTCCGGGCCCACTGCATACTGTTCTTTTTGGTAGTTACGGAAAGCATCGGCGATAGGCTCGAGTACCGAGAAGCTGTCGGCATCGGTCATCTCGTCGGTGGCATCACCGCGACCAGGTGTAAACGGCACAGATACGTTATGACCGGCAGCCTTGATTGACTGTTCCAGTCCAACGTTGCCGGCCAGCACAATCACGTCAGCAACCGATGCGCCGGTATCAGCCGCAATGCTCTCCAGTGTAGACAGCACAGCACTCAGACGCTGTGGCTCGTTTGCAGCCCAGTCTTTTTGTGGCGCAAGGCGAATACGTGCACCGTTGGCACCGCCACGCTTGTCAGAACCACGGTAGGTACGGGCACTGTCCCAAGCGGTCGCGATCATGTCGGCAGCCGACAGGCCACTGTCAGCGATTTTGGCTTTGACAGCGTCCACGTCGTAGGCGGTTGAACCGGCCGGAATCGGGTCTTGCCAGATCAGGTCTTCTGCCGGTACATCGGGGCCGAGATAGTTGGCTCGTGGTCCCATGTCACGGTGCGTCAGTTTGAACCAGGCACGGGCGAAGGTATCAGCGAAGTAGTCGGGATCTGCCATAAATTTCTGGCAGATTTTGTTGTAGATGGGGTCAACCTTCATCGCCATGTCAGCGTCGGTCATCATTGGATCGTGACGAATAGACGGGTCAGTTGCATCCACTGGCTTCTCGTCTTCAGGCATGTCAACCGGCTTCCACTGGTTGGCACCAGCCGGAGATTTGGTCTGTTCCCATTCGTAGTTAAACAGGTAATCAAAGTAACCCATGTCCCACTGTGTTGGGTTTTTGGTCCACGCACCTTCAATACCGGACGTGAACGCATTGGCAGCTTTGCCGGAGTGCCCGGGGTTTGACCAACCAAAGCCCTGCTCTTCCATGGGTGCAGCTTCTGGCTCAGAGCCGATGTTCGCGTGGTCACCGCCACCGTGTGCTTTACCAACGGTATGACCACCACAGGTTAATGCCGCAGTTTCTTCATCATTCATTGCCATACGGGCAAATGTTTCGCGGACGTGTAACGCCGTACGCGCAGGATCAGACACACCGTTCACGCCCTCGGGGTTCACATAGATCAAACCCATGTGTACAGACGCCAGCGGGTTGTACATGGTAGATGGTTCATCAAGGTCTTCGTAGCGGTTGGCACTGTCAGCCAGCCACTCGTCTTCGGCACCCCAGTTGATGTCGGTTTCCGGTCCCCAGATGTCTTCGCGGCCAAAACCAAAGCCAAAGGTTTTCAGACCCATGGACTCATAGGCCATGTTACCGGCCAGGATGATCAGGTCAGCCCATGACAATGCGTTGCCGTATTTCTTTTTGGCAGGCCACAACAGGCGTCGTGCTTTATCGAGACTGGCGTTATCGGGCCAGGAGTTCAGTGGCGCGAAACGGATGTTGCCGGTGGCAGCGCCGCCACGGCCATCGCCCATACGGTAGGAGCCGGCAGAGTGCCATGCCAAACGAATCATCAGGCCACCGTAGTGTCCCCAGTCAGCAGGCCACCACTCTTGGCTCTCAACCAGCAGCGCCTTAACATCAGCTTTGACGGCTTCGTGGTCAAGCGCTTTGACCGCGGCGCGATGATCGTAGTCGGGATCCATCGGGTTGGTGCGTGCACCGTGCTGATGAAGGATGTCGAGATTCAGTGCGCTCGGCCACCATTTGGTCACCGGCTTTTCTGTTGAGGTGTTACCGCCGTGGGCGAATGGACAGCCCCCCTTGACTTCAAGGTTCATACAGATCTCCTGTTGATGAGTGGTTATGGTTTATACAATTTATTGTCGGCCGGCGGACGTTGGTGTGGTGGCTAGCCAATCGACATAGGTGTTACGTGTGTTACCCGAACATTAAACGTTTTTACGTTACAGATGATGCCTGGTTTACTGCTGGCTACCGGTCTTGTCTGTCTGCTGCGCCGTCTCACTGCAGACCCATTAGGTTATTGCTGCTGGCACTCAGGGCAGATGCCCCAGTAGATGACTTCCGCCTCGTCAATTTGGTATCCGTGATCATGCTCGGCAACCAAACAGGGCGCCTCTCCTACCGCACAGTCAATATCAATGAGCTTTTCGCAACGGCGGCACGCCAAATGATGATGGTTGTCGACACGATGCTCGTAACGGGTGGCAGAGCCAGCGGGCTGAATTCGCCGAAGTAGCTTGTGTTCTGCCATGGCGTTTAGCGCATCGTAGACCGCTTGCCGCGACACGACACCAAGGTCGGCTCTGACCGCCGCACAAATTTCGTCGGCAAGACCGTGAGGATGTGTTTGCACGGCACGATACACGGCGAGGCGCTGTGCGGTAACCTGAAGACCGGCAGCCCTCAGTGCATCGGCTATGTTGAGCGCGCCTGAGGTGACGGTTGGTTCTGAGTGATTACCGAAAGTTGCCATGGGTCTATGATGCATCCAATTCTAGACTGTGTCAAGAATTGGCGCGAACCCGAGTGGTGTAGAATCGCCCGCCCTCATAACGACCACCCACTATCGCCACAGCCCCGTAACGTGGCCCGTCACGTGGCCAGTCACGCAGACACGGCAGGTTAACCGCCGTCAAACCCAGCTAGTGCCCGCCCAATTCTCTTTTTAATTCGTCCTTATTGATTTTGTTCTCATCGCTTTGCACCAGTGGCAGCGATTTTCGGTACACGATTCGGCTGGGCACCATGTAGGACGCCAGGTGCTTTTTCAGTTCAAACGCTATTTCCTTTTCAGAGAGCTCGCCCGGCGCAGAATAGACCATCACAATTTCTTCTTCGATTTGCGGGTTATCCATACCAAACACGGCGCACTGCTGTATGTGTGGCAGGTTTTTCTCTACAACAGATTCAATCTCGAAGGGTGACACCCGAAATCCGCTGGTTTTGATCATGTCGTCGCGCCGATCAACGAAATAGAAATAACCCTCTTCATCGCGATAGACGTAGTCGCCGGTGGCTACCACGATTTCGGGCGCTAACTGTCCTTCAAGGTTAATGACTTTACTGAGGATATCGACCGATTTAAAACGCTCGGAGGTCTCTTTGGGGGCGTTCCAGAAACCACGATAGATATAACCGCCCCGGTGAATCAATTCGCCGACTTCCCGAGGGCCACACGCCTCACCATCCTCATTGATCACATACAATTCGACGTCGGGAATAGCCTTGCCGATAGAGTCGGGTCGTATTTTGATTTGTGACGGATCGAGGTACGTCGAGCGAAATGCCTCGGTGAGACCGTGCATGGAATAGAAGTTGGCGTGGCGAAATGTGCGTTCACAATCTTTGATCATTTTTTCGGTGACGTTACCGCCCGAGGACGTGATGGTGCGCACGCTGTCAAACAACTCGACGTTTGGGTGTGCGTACAGGTCTTCGTCGAACATCTGCGAGATATTCACCGGCATCAGTGGCAGTACGGTGACCTTGTCGTTGATGAGATGATTAAAAAAGTCGTCAGGCAATATAAACCGGTGTAAGGCCAGTGTCGCACGATTAAACAGTGCACAAAAGATTTGATTCAGTCCATAGTCGAGATTAAAAATCAGCAAGCCCGAGATTACATCGTCTTCGTTCAGGTTCAGGTATTGTGAGACCACCCGTGCCGAGTCGATCAGGTTTCGGTGTGAAATGACAATACCTTTTGGGGTGCCGGTCAACCCAAACGAGTACGTGATGACCGCGTTGTCGTGACCGTTGATGTCACAGCGGAACGGACGGTTATAGTATTTAAAAATATCCTCGAACGACGGCACTTCTTTGTCGGTGCTTTCGATCGATACGATGTGACCGCTAAAATCAATTTCTGCAATGCTCGCAAGTTTCAGCTTGTCGGTAATAACACATTGAATATCGCAGTCTTCAATAATGTATTCGACCTGCTCGGGCTTTAACAGCCGCGTCAGTGGCACCAAAATATAATCGGTCGATAAAATAGCCAGTATGGCAATGACCTGCGACGTGCTTTTGTTGGCATACAGACCGACGCGTGAACCTTTTGGTAAATCAAGCTCCTGCAAATACAGTGCTGCCTGATTCACCCGCAGCAACAGCTCGGCGTAGGTCAGCTTTTCTTCGTTATGAACAAGGGCAAGTTTGTCAGGCTGAAACTGCGCGGCTTTTTCGAGCAAAATTCGAATGCAGTTTATGGACATGTCGATTGCTCCTGTGCGCCAGAATGGCTGTTCACGGCACCCGGACTGTTCGTGGTAACACCGGACCCGGCGTGATCCACAGCGGCATGACTTGCTTGGCTGACCAGTGTCGCGGCACCCAGTGTCCAGATGTCGTAGTTGGTATCGAGCACAGTGGCAGGTTTGTGATCGGAATTCAGAATTTTGCGATAGAAAAAGGCCACCACGTCTTTAATATCGTCTTCGGTCAGTACCTTGGTTATACCCCCGGTAAAAACAATTGAGTTCATGGTCAGTAACCGCAGGGTTACGTACATGGGTCGATAGTGAGACATTTTGCACAGCACCAGAAAAATGGCGAGCTGCATCAGAATTTTGGTGGCTTTTTCGCTGTGCTCGTTGTAGATGTTTTCGGTGACTTTGAGGTGCATCAGTAACTCATACGCGTATTCATTGTTTTCGGCAGTAAATATCAGCGACTGGCGCGACTTATAGACACCGAGCTTTTTAAACACGATACGGTCATGCCCCTGCTCTGTGACAATGTTGTCGCTGATCAGGTCTTTGGAATAATGTACGTCAGTGGTGGCACCACCGATATCGAGCAGGATAAACGGGTCGGTGACCGAGAATTTTCCGTGAATAGACGGCAATGACTGGCTGACAATGTACGGTGTTGAGTAAATTTGATTACCGGTGATGTCGTACAGGTGTTTGATGTCTTCTTTGCCCTCGATATCCTGCTGATACAGATTGGTCAGGTAGTCTTTGAGATGCTCTTCAACAATGTGCAGCCGGTTGTCAATAATATTGGGCAGGACAGTCAGTCGCTCGATTCTGGCACTCAGTGCCTGTGCGTCAGTGGCATTACCGACATACACGACATTGGAGTAATTAACCTTACTCAAATAGGTGTCGAGGCGTGTGTCAAACAGATTGCCATTGGAGTCTATACCGCCAACGACAATGACAACATCCACTAGGTCACTCGGGATTGAATAGTCCTCAATATCCTGAAAAATAATCGAATCAATGATATTGATACCGGCGTTGTACGCAATATTGGTTGCGTATTTCAGGGAGTATGAATGGGTTAGGCCAATGATCAGCGAGCTAAGACCTCCATTCGCTGAAGAACAAATATGGATATTCTCCGGTGCAAAAGCCTGCACGGTCTTACCGCATTTTTGCATCAGGTCATCGAGTATCCGCTTGTTAAAATCGCGAAAATGCTGCTCGATGTGGTCTTTGGAGCTGACCTTGAAGTAGGTGCTGCCGATATCAATCAGCAGCCTGTTGTCGTTGGCTGTCACTGCATGATTCCTATATCGTGGATGATGTCATTCACGATGCTGGTGGTGTCTTTATTCAGATCACAGCACGATTTTTCATAGGCAAAACAGTGATCGGGGATCGGCACATTACCGCGCTCAATGATACGAATATTTTTATGGCTGTCACGAATCGTGATCATCTTGTTGTGATTGATAATATGCGGCGAAAACGGCACGTCGATTATGCCGTTTTTGATGGAATTAAAAACTTTGCGCCACAGGGTATCGGCGGGGTCATTAAATACCGCTTCCATAATGGCATGCACTTCGGCAGTTAATATCGCCTCTTCCTGCTCGTCCACTATGGCCGGTAATCCGCTGAGAATTCTTAATGTGTATTGTGTGTTGGCCACAGTTTGCGCGTTGGCTTCTTTGGTCGGAATACCCACCGCCTCTTCGCGGGTTTTAGTGATAATTTTGTCGGCACCGACCATCGAGGCAATAACGGTCGACATGTTGATCAGCTGATCGGCCGAATCACGATTGGTCGGGAATGCGCCCATCCACTGGTGATACACCAAATGGATTTTGGCGTCTTCGCAGTTAATCTGTTTGGCGTAGTGCTCAGCCAGCGCCCGGGTGACTTTGCCGGTGACGATATCTTGTGTCATCGAACCCTGCTGTGAAAATGACACCGAAAAAGACTTCACGCCCTCCTCCAGTGACAACAGCATTTCCAGCAACTGAATCACTATGGTGATAGACGGTGGCACCAGCGTGGCGGTCAGTGGCCCGAATGATTCGCGATTGATCGGCAAATTAAGGGTGGAGTAATCAGCGCAGACGCGTTCGACGTACTTCCAGTACAAAAATGCTTTATCGAGGGGGAAGTTTTTTGAATACGGCAGCAAGTAGGTGATGGGGCCACCTTCAATCTCGAAAATGCCGGACGCAATGGCTATCTCGATCAGTAGCCTCGCATCTGGCGTGCCGTGACGCAGACTCACCGGATGGTTAAAGTGCGTCATCATCTTACGTGTGCTTCGGTAGCCGTGATTCACCAGCGGGTAGCCGTTGAGCATATCCACTTCATTGGCCTCACTGAGGCGCAGCATTTTTTTGGCCGTGGCGTAGTCGTTGAGACGGGTGTTGGAGTCGATGGTCAGTGGCAACACGTCAACATTGGCCTCTACAAAAAACTCGTACAGCGCAAACTGTTTTTCGTAGGTGGGGAATCCGCCGCGCGGCTGCACCAGCATTTTGTCGGCTTTGTCAAAGTGGTGCGAGATAAACAGGTTTTTATCAGCGCCTCTGACAAACTCGCGCACTTCATCAAAATCGAACGAATCGACATTCTCGTTGCCGAGAATGATGTCGCGCTCTTCCTGCAACTGACTCATGAGGGTCTGTGTTCCTGAAGGTAACTGTCGAGCATATCTAGCCCGGTGTTGAGATCAACCTGGTGACAGACCAGATCAAAGCCGTAGTTTTTATAACGCGGGATGATATCTTCGGCGTTACCACTGCCTACCGACAGGTTGCCACCAATCATCATGATCAGGTTGTCGAGGCTCTGATAGCCCGCTTTGAGCATTTTGACTTCACGACTCCAGCCTTCGGCCTCACCGTTGAGTGACGAAATCAGCAGGATGTCGGCGCCGGTTTCGACGGCAGCGTCGAAGAATTCTTCAAGGTAGGTGTTCACCCCAAGGTTAAAGACTTCATAGCCCCTGGCATTGAGTGACAGATCCATTAATCGATTGGCCACCACATGGATGTCATTGCCAATTACCCCGGTTACGACTTTCATTAAACACACGCCCCTGACGAATCTCTCTATAGTATCAAATCTGCCACTGATCCGAGACCCCGAAGATGGTAGAATTCCGGGTTTTTCAAGGCTGTAGCCGCCTGTTGACAGCCCTTTCGGAGCAGCCATCATGAGTGACGACTTCACCGCAGATTTTTGCGACACCTACCCCGACCGCACAGCCGTACTGGGCCCGGGCTTTACCAATTACGGGGGGGCGGCGAAGTGCCAGGGAACGGTAGTCACCGTTCGCCTCAACCTCAATAACAGCGATCTGCTCACGCTTTTACGCGATGAAGACGGCACCGGTAAGGTCGTGGTGGTCGATGCAGAGGAAGCCTATTACGCCATAGTGGGCGAAAAACTCATGCAGTTTGCACAAAACAATCACTATGCGGGCATTGTGGTGAACGGGTATGTTCGGGATACCGCTCAGATCAAAGACATCCCGGTCGCGCTATACGCGCTGGGCACCTGCTCTCGTAAATCTATACCGGTCACTGCCGGTGAGCGCGACATACCCCTAACCTTTGGTGGCGTGACGTTTCATCCGGGTGATTATGTGTATACCGATACCGACGGTGTTATCGTTACCGCAGCCCCGTTTTAAGCGTCCGAGCTACCGCTGAGCCCCTTAAGCCTTATCTGGTATGCGCTCATGCGTACAGGCAAACGCGACCGAGGTAAGCACTCGGGTAAGCACTTGGGCAAGGACTCGGGTAAGGGCTGGGGCAAGGACCGGGGCAAGCGCTAAGCTGAGCACTACGGGGTATTGCGTCTCCCGCTAGCTGCGACTCCTTTCTGAAGTTGCGCCGTGCAGATCGACTTTTGGTGTGAACCGCGGGTGACGGGAGTTCGTTGCCTGCTCAGTCAATCACGGCCTGTCCGTCAAAAAAGGCCGCCAGGCGGTCAGCTTGTACCAGCTCAATGTTGTGTTCGTTGGCATACTGTCGGGCGCTGTCCGAGACCTCGCCGAGCGTGACATAGACATACCCGGTCGCTTCGTGTTTTTCACCTGCCGCAACCAGCTGTTTCAGTGGATCAACCCCGGTATTGGCCGCTTTAAACCGTTTGCTCGCTACCAGAAGCTTTCGATACCCGTGCGTCAGCTCCAGCTCTGCCGCATTTCCTTTAAAGGGTTCTGAATCGTAGTGCGCTTTGGCATAACCGTCGGCTATTTTGGCAGCAATTTGCGAGGCTGAGAGGCCTCGTGCCTGTTCGGCGACCTCCAGAATTCGTTGGCGACTGGGCTGTTTGGACTGTTTAAACCCGGCATAGAGCGCGATACCAAAAAACGGAACGCCGCACGCACCGATTAACACGGAAATCTGTGGGCTGGCAACAATCACAGCGATCGCGATGAATGCCGCACCAATCAACGCGCTGTACCACCAGGGACTTCGTGAGAGCACCGCAAACAGTGACCCCTGTGCAACCTTGAACACCATTGATGTAACTTCCCGCGCTAGCTGATCGTAGGTGCGAAGTTTACACCAGCAGACCGGTTGATCCAGAGATGAAATGGATAGCGGCTGGAGGTGGCACAGCGTCGGCTAGTTAGACGGTGGCCGACCAGACCATTTAATCAGGCTGCCAGATTCAAACAGACCAGATCTGACAACCAAATCATACAACCAGATTTATCTCAGTCATCAGTACATCGCCCTGCTCGACCACCGTCATGTCAACGGTTGCTCGCTCGGCGGCCGACATACGTCGGTACAGACCGTCCCGTTCATTTTGCGGATGGTCTTTCAGGTACAGCTGCGTAATCAGTTCGGTATCGCCGTGGAGGAGCTTGACGTGAATGTGTGGTGTTCTGCCCGGATAGGATACCGGTTTAATGGTGCGAAACGCATAGCGACCCGCCTCGTCGGAGACGGTAAACCCAAAACCCTGAAAATCAGGATCAGCGGTGGCACTGTTATTGTCTTTGGTGTGCAGATACCGGCCATTGACGTCGCATTGCCAGATTTCAATTCTGACGCCAGGCAAGGGCTCGCCAGCGACGGTGGTGACCTGACCACTCAACTGTAAAATCTCGCCACCGGCCTCCCGCACCCGGCTTTCAATTTTGACCAGATCATTGTCGATGTCCGGAAATCGCATCGAAGGCGTTGGGTAAAAAGGGCCAGCGGCGGCCGATGCCGTTTGTCGGGTAGTGTCAGCCGATGCTGTGGTGCTCGCCAGTAACCCTGCAGGTAATAAACCCGCTGGTAACAGACCAAGGACTGTCAGTAGTTTTCGTCGTCCGGGTGTCGGTTTCATCGGTTGGATTCCCCCTGTGATCAATATCGTTGTGATCAATGTTGCCGTGATCAATATCGTTGTGATCGATGCCGCTGTGATTGTCTGCGTTAATACTAAAGCCCATGCAGACCACGCCATGAGCCGTCTCAAAAAGTGCCCGTCATGACGACTCTGGCATGACGACTCTGTTAAGGCGACTGTGGCAACGTCAGCGTATCTCGGCTCTGACAGTCATCAGACCTTCATGTTCAACGGTGTCACACTTCAGCGTGGTACGCCATTGAATTCGCGTATCATGTCGCTATGCCTACTGTTGACCAGCTTCTGCTACAACCGGCGCTTTTGGCGTTGTTGATTCTTGCCGCTTTTTTTGTCGGGCTTTCCAAAGGTGGTCTACCGGCCGTTGCCATGTTAAGTGTGCCACTCCTGTCTTTAACGATGTCTCCACTGGTGGCCGCGGTGCTGCTGTTACCGATTTATATTTTGTCTGATATGGTCAGTGTTTGGCTGTATCGCCGGCAGTTTAGCCTTGCCAACGTCAAGTTGCTTATTCCTGCCGGGTTATGTGGTGTTTTGATCGGGTGGGCAACCGCTACCGTTGTGTCCGATCGAATGGTGTCGTTGTTTATTGGCGTGATGGGTATCAGCTTTTGTCTGTATACATGGTCAAAGGGCAAACACGATACACCCGCAGCCCCGGTCAGTGTACCCAAAGGCCTGTTCTGGGGCACCTTGTCGGGCTTTACCAGTTTTATCTCGCACGCAGGCGCACCACCATTCCAAATTTACATCCTGCCACAACGACTCCCGAAAATGGTCTTTGCCGGTACCACCACCCTTGTGTTCACAGCGGTAAATTTGGCTAAAATTATTCCCTACTCAACTCTGTACCCGTATACCGAAGCAACCCTGAAAGTATCGGCATTGCTGCTGCCGGTTGCAGCCCTTGGTACCGTGGTGGGAAAACAACTGATACAGCGGTTGTCTGAAAAGTGGTTTTTTCTTGCTGTGCAGATTGCGCTTTTTTTAATTTCGATCAGGCTGGTCATATCGGCACTATAGACACCAGCCGCCAGCCGCCAGCCGCCAATCATTGAGTACACGTGATGTCTGAACCCGCAAAACTGTATCGACCTGGCCTGCTCGGTGGCATGAGTTGGGAGTCAACGGCGCTGTATTACCGCTGGATTAATGAGGGTGTTCGGCAAAAGCTTGGTGGGCTTCACTCTGCGCCACTGTTGATGAACAGTGTTGATTTCGCCACCATCGAGGCGCTTCAGGCCAGTGGTAATTGGGACGCCGCTGGCGATGCGTTGGCTACAGCAGCCCTTGAGCTCGAAAGCGCAGGGGCTGACTTTATTGTGATCTGTACCAACACCATGCATAAGGTGACTGACGCGATTGAGGCACGAATTTCAATTCCCATTTTGCACATCGCAGATGCGACCGCAGTGGCCATCAAAGCGCGCAACGTACAGACCGTCGCTTTACTGGGGACAGGGTTTACGATGTCAGAGACATTTTATACCGGTCGGCTTATCTCGCAGTTTGGTCTTGATGTGTTATTGCCCACAGCCCCGGAGCAACAGGAGATTCACGACATCATCTATCAAGAGCTGTGTTTGGGTGTGATCAACGCTGAATCAAAACAGCGTTATCTCGATGTGATTCGGTCGCTGTCACATCAGGGGGCTGAAGGTATTATCCTGGGATGTACCGAGATCACCCTGTTGGTAAAACAGTCTGACCTGACTCTGCCCGTGTTTGACACCACAGCGCTACACGCTGCAGCAACCGTCAATACAATGATTAGCGGTGAGTTTGTATTAACGCACGCGGTGTAATGCAGCAGCTGGCACCCCGATGACCGCTGCACTCAGTAGGTGGCACGACCGCCCGACAAATCAAATACAGCGGCGGTTGTAAACGAATTCTCCGGCGACACCGCCCAGACAATCATGTTCGCAGCTTCCTCCACTTCCAAAAATTTACCGCGTGGTATCTTCGATAACATGTAGTCAATATGCTCTTGGCTCATTTGATCAAAAATACGGGTGCGAGCTGCTGCTGGCGTGACACAATTAACCGCAATATCGTAAGCCGCCAGTTCTTTACCCAATGACTTGGTCAAGCCGATCACGCCCGCTTTGGACGCCGAGTAAGCACACGCATTCGGGTTACCCTCTTTACCGGCAATAGAGGCAATATTCAGAATTCGACCATAGCCTTTATTAATCATGCCGGGCACGCATACCCGGTTGACCAAAAACGTGCCGTTCAGGTTAATGTTCATCACCTGCTGCCATTGCGCAAAGTCGTATTCAGCTACCGTCGCGTTAGGCCCCGCAACACCGGCACTGTTCACCAAAATATCAGGCACACCCAACGTATCGACGGTGTGCTGATAGGCATCAGTCACCGATGCTTCATCACTGACATCACAATGCACTGCCACAGCTTGCCCATCAAACGATTGCATGGTCTGAGTGTTCACTGCATCCAGATCCCAACTGGCCACTTTGACGCCACGTTGTATCAACGCGACGACAACCGCCAGGCCAATACCTTGCGCACCACCGGTGACCACTGCGATTTGATTGTTCATGGCGGTATCTATCCTATGCCTTGGGTGTAGTTGATATAGCTTTGTTGGGTGACAATATGATTGGCGATGTGTCGCGCGTCGTGCCACACGCCCCAAATAAATGCCGACCCCCGTCGTGACTGCCACGGTAAGCCGACAAAATGAACGCCGGGCGCTGAACTGACGCCACGCAGGTGTTTGGGTTTGCCGTTTTTATCGAAAGCATCTACCGCCAGCCAACTGTAATCGGTGGCATAACCGGTGGCCCAGATCACGGTGGTGATATTGGCAGCGGCGAGATTGAGCGATGTGATGGGTTGTTGCATACATGGCGGTTCAGGGTAACGTTTTCTGGCCTCGGGATCTTCGGGCAGATCGAGCCCATAGGCTGCTACGTGAGCATCTGCCTCATCGAGTAACGCCAGATAATTTTTATCGCCTTCATTGACGTTATGCACGAGATCGGGTGCAAAGGTTAATACACCATCGTGGTAGGTTTGTGTCATGCCCACCAGCGTTATGCCCTCTGCTGCCAAGCGCCTGAAGTCGACCGTTTGCCCACCGTAAGCACCACTGACAGCAATGGTGATGTGTTCGCGCCCGGGCTCCATGGCGTCGATATCCCATTTACCCAACACACCCAGCCACCAGACAAAATCGCGACCGCGATACTGGCGGGGTGGGCGGTCATGGGGTCCGACCGATAGCGTCACAGCACGACCGGCACGCGCCAGTTCATCGGCAATTTGTGCACCGGATGATCCGGCACCCACCACCAATACACCACCATCGGGTAACGCTGACGGGTTGCGATAGTGGTACGAGTGTATTTGCTGTAGTGGCGCGGCTTGATCCTCAAGCGATGGGATAACCTTGGGAATAACCGGCTGCTGGAACGGACCCGTCGCAACCACAATGTTATCGGCCGCAAGCGTACCGTGGGACGTGACGACCTGAAAGCCCCGGCTGTTGTGACAACGACTGACATGCGTTACGTCAACACCACAGTGCACCGGCGCGTTAATGTTTTGCGCATAACGCTCAAAATAGTCGGCGACATCTTCTTTGCCGGGAAATCCGTCAGGACCCACACAATCGAATTCAAGATTCGGAAACCGGTCGTGCCATGCAGGGCCATTCGCCACCAATGAGTCCCAGCGACCGGTTCTCCACGCCTCGGCAATACGCGCACGCTCTAACACAACATGATCAATACTGGCTGCCTGCAGGTGCTCGCTCATGGCGATACCTGCCTGCCCTGCACCGATGACAACGGTGTTGACGTGCTCCGGTAACGAATTGCTCACCCATACCCTCCGCCTGATGGTGTTTGAATAATAACCCGATCACCGGCATCGCACACCAGTTGGCAACGACCGGGTAACTCTTCAATAACACCATTGGCACGCTCGACAGCATTACGGCCTACAGCTCCTGGCTGACCGCCGGCGAGCCCGGCGGGTGGCACGATGCGTCGCCCACACAAAAACGAGACCTCCATACGCTGATTAAAACGAATGGTCCGGTTGAGACCATCACCACCGTGCCATTGACCCGCACCTCCGGTGCCGCGCCGAATCTGAAACGTATCGAGGATCACAGGATAACGCAGCTCCAGAATTTCGGGATCGGTCAGACGTGTATTGGTCATGTGAGTATGAACGGCATGCGCACCATGAAAACCAGGACCTGCACCGGCACCTCCACAGATGGTTTCGTAATACTGGTACTGCGCATCACCAAAGTTAAAATTGTTCATGGTTCCCTGTGCACCGGCAATGGCATTGAGTGCCGAGAACAGGCAGTCGGTGACCGCTTGGCTGACTTCGACGTTACCGGCCACCACGGCTGCCGGATACTCTGGCGTGAGCATGGAGCGCGGTGGCAGGATGATGGTTAATGGCGTCATACAGCCTGCGTTCATGGGTATATCGTCGTTGACCATACAACGAAAGGTGTATAGCACGGCTGCGCGAGTCACCGGTTCCGGCGCGTTATAGTTGTCACTTTGCTGCTCGCTGGTACCGGTAAAATCGAGTGTGGCTGAGCGAGTTGATTGATCAATGCGAAGCTTCACACTGATCTGACATCCCTGATCAAAGTGAATGGTGGCCTCGCCATCCGACAGGGTTGCGATGACGCGTCGTACACACTCTTCGGCGTAAACCCTGACGTGATGCATATAAGCGGTGACTACCGGCATGCTATAGGTCGAGACCATGGCAAGCAGTTCCTGCACACCTTTTTCATTCGCGGCGATTTGCGCTTTCAGGTCAGCAACATTTTGATCTGTGTTCCGACACGGATAAGGCCCGCCATCGAGCTGTGCACGGATCTCGCTGTCGAGAAACCGCCCGTCTTTGACCAACCGACAATTGTCGAGCACGATACCTTCTTCTTCGATAGTGGTTGCCAGCGGTGTCATGGAGCCTGGCGCTATACCACCGACATCGGCGTGATGTCCGCGTGAGGCCACAAAAAACACCGGTTGGCTATCTTCTGAATGAAACACCGGTGTGACTACTGTGATATCCGGCAGGTGTGTGCCACCGTTGTACGGCGCATTGGTCACGAAGACATCACCACGGTGCATGACCGGATGTGCTGCCATGACACTCGACACAGAACGATCCATCGACCCAAGATGTACCGGTGTGTGTGGCGCATTGGCAATCAGTGCACCCTGCCCGTCGAACAATGCACACGAGAAATCGAGCCGTTCTTTTATGTTGGTCGAGCGTGCGGTCTTTTGCAGACGCACACCCATTTGTTCGGCGATCGACATAAACAGGTTGTTAAACACCTCCAGCATCACGGGATCTGCCTCGGTGCTTAACTGTTCGGTGGTGGCTAACGCCGCCTGTTTATGCAACACCAGGTGTGCATACGGGTTAACACGTGCCTCCCAACCAGGTTCCACCACGATGGTACCGATTGACTCAATAATAATGGCAGGACCAGATACCGTATGCCCGGGCTGTAACGCGTCTCGCTGAAAGATGCGTGCCTGCTGCCATTCACCTTGCGAGTAAAATTGCGTGTCGGCTATTGCTGGTGGCGGACCTGCGGCATCCGGTAATACCTGCTCTAACGATGCAGCACCGCCACCGGCTGATTCGATGTCGACAAGCTCAATCACCAGCGGCGTCTCCTCCATGCCAAACCCAAACTGCTCGCGATGCTCCTCTTCAAAACGTCGCCGCATGGGTAACACCGCATCGGCGTCGACTTCGATCGTCGAATCGGTGCCCTGGTATTTCAGGTGAAAACGGACGGTCGTCCTAATGTCAGCATCTGCTACTGATTGAGTGATGAGCTCCTGTCGACTGTCGTCACACAGCCGATTCAGTGTCGGCTGTAGTTGCTGCAGCATGTTATCCGACAACACCGATTCAACACTGTACTGACGTGTCGCTTTTATATCGGCAAGCCCCATACCATACGCTGACAAAATTCCGGAGAACGGGTGAATGATGATTGTTTTCATACCGAGCACATCGGCCACCGCACACGCATGCTGCCCACCGGCACCGCCGAAACACGTCAATGCATACTGCGTAATGTCATACCCGCGTTGCACGGATATTTTTTTGACAGCATTGGCCATATTTTCAACCGCAATGCGCAAAAAACCTTCAGCGACTTCTTCGGCAGAGGCAACGCCCGCGACTTCTGCAATTGCGTCGAATTTTGCTCTGGGCGCATCGCGATCCAGCGGCTGCTGTTGGTCTTGGCCAAACACTGCCGGGAAATACTCAGGCTGTAGTTTGCGTAACACAACGTTGGCATCAGTGACAGCCAACGGACCACCCCGACGGTAACACGCAGGGCCCGGGTTAGCCCCGGCAGACTCCGGCCCGACCCGAAAGCGTGATCCGTCGTAGGTCAGTAAAGAGCCACCACCGGCTGCTACCGTATGGATTTTCATCATCGGTGCGCGCATGCGAACACCGGCAACTTCGGTTTCAAAGTCTTTTTCAAAATCACCGGCATAATGCGCAACATCGGTTGATGTACCGCCCATATCAAAGCCAATTATTTTGTCGAAGCCTGCAAGTTTACTGGTGTGCACCGCCCCGACAATACCACCGGCAGGACCGGACAGAATGGCGTCACGACCCTGGAACAGCGCGGCATCCGTCAGACCGCCTGAGGACATCATAAACATGAGCTGCAATGTCGTTTTGCGGGTGTCCAACTCGCTCGCAACTTGATCCACATATCGTCGCAAGATTGGAGAAAGATAAGCATCGACAACGGCGGTATCGCCGCGTCCGACGAACTTGATCAGCGGCGAGACTTCATGGCTTGGTGACACCTGTGTGAACCCGATGTCGGTGGCAAGCTGCGCTATTCGCTGTTCATGCGCCGGATAACGATAGCCGTGCATCAGTACAATGGCGACCGAACGAAAACCTTGGTGATAGGCGTCCTGGAGCATCTGTTCGGCACCGGCCTCATCGAGTGGAACCTCCTCGGTGCCGTCGTTCAGTACACGACCGGCCACCTCCACGACTTGCTCATACAGCAGCGATGGTTTAATGATTTCACGATCAAACAGTCGGGGTCTTGCCTGAAAACCAATTTCAAGCGCGTCAGCAAAACCTGTGTTGGTGATCAGTAAAACCCGATCCCCCTTACGTTCCAACAAAGCGTTGGTGGCAACCGTGGTCCCCATTTTGACTGAGGCTATCTGCTCTGAGGGTATGCGCTCGTCTTTGTTAACACCCATGAGGTCCCGGATACCCTGAACGGCCGCATCGTTATAGGCTTCGGGATTTTCCGAGAGCAATTTATGCGACGTGAGTGTACCGTCTGGCATACGCGCAACAATATCGGTAAAGGTGCCACCACGGTCAATCCAAAAATCCCACCGTGAGGGCTCTGCGCTTATAGCCATCGTGTTGTCACTGTCAGGGTGTCCTCATGTGCTTGTCTTGTGAGCTTGTCTTGTGTGCTTGTCTTGTGGCGAGTGCCAATGTCCGGGTCGTCCTTGGCCACTGTCAGTACACCAGTGGTTCGCCCCCGGTTATTGTCGACCGGGCGTATCTGTCCGGCGTGGGCAGAATGTGGCCCGGCATCCGGCCATGTGGTTGGTACTTGCCCGGCTGGATAGGTGGCGCTACATTATCGCCAAAACACTTGGCAGCGCAAAGCGGAGCATCCTATCCATGTCGACGGAAGAGTCCCCGAACGTCCCTATATCGATCCCCGGATCGAACCCCGGATCGAACGCCGGATCGAACGCCGGATCGAGTCCCGGATCGAATCCAGAACCCAGCCTTGATTCCAGTCCTGACGCTCATCTTGAGTCTGCGATAACCCGGGAGACGTCACCGCCTGCGAGCCGTAACGCGGCCGGTGAAACCCGCGCATGGGGTATCAACAATGATTATGCCCCACTTCATGATGTGCTGCTGGGTGTGCCCGAGTATTTTCAATGGGTGGAAGCTGGTCCACTGATAGGCAGAACATTGGCCAATGCGCATAAGACGGGGGTGCGATTCGACTTGCAGCTCGCTATGGCGCAACACAGCGACATGGTCAAAATCTACGAAGACAATGGTGTCAGGTGCCATTACCTGCAATCAGATCCGGTATTGCACCGCAACTTCTTCGCCCGAGACAGTTCAGCGATGACACCCTGGGGGGCACTGATCTGCCACATGCAGCTGAAAGTACGACGTGCCGACTACGTCACTGCAATTCAATTTTATCAGGACAGCGATATTCCTATCTGGCGCTATGCCACTGCAGGACATTTTGAGGGCGGTGACTTTGTCATTGTTGAGCCCGGACGGGTACTGATTGGTTATTGCGGCGAGCGCTCCGAACAGGCAGGTGCTGAGCAAGTGGCGGGGTTTGTCAGAGAGATGGGCTGGGAGGCCGTCACCGCCCCGATCAGCCGTGAGTTTGTGCACATGGATGGTCTGGTTGTCCCATTGGCGGAGAAACTCCTCGTGGCGTGCCTTGATGCACTGGAGCCGTGGGTAGTTCAGCAGTTACGGGATTGGGGATTTGACTTTGTTGATGTGCCGTATGTTGAAGCCAAAAACTTAGGGGTTAACCTGGTCGCGCTGGGTAATCACAAGGTGTTGTCCATGCATGGCGCGACACAACTTAACGAGAAGATGCGTGCGCTTGGCTTTGAGGTGTATGACCCGGATATGTCAATGTTCACATTGGGTGGCGGTGGCGTGCACTGCCTTGCCCAGGCACTGTGTCGTGATGTGGTGTGATGCTCTTGGCAGCCGGCCACCATACGCACAGCGCGTAACGCTGCCGCCGTTGTGTCCACGGTGTTGCCACGGTGCTGGCGGCTGCGGTTACTGTTACACAGTCACGGGAGCACGCGGTGCTCCCGCTTCCATGCAGGCCATCAACGATTGTGCAGCGGTGTTACTCTGTGACGGTAATGGTGATCTTTTCTGAAATAATCGGTGGGTTATGTGGAATATGAAATTTATCACCTAAGATCAGCTGCAATGTGTGCTCACCCGGCTCCAACGTCAGCGTTGTTTGTGTCTGACCACCGCCAAAGTGGATGGGTGGGTTACCCATGGGTTTACCCTCTGGCGGTAACTCTGCCTGATCAACCAATAAGTGATGATGACCGGTGGTCGGGTTATCGGTGCCCGCGGGCGCTACGCCCATGCCGGACAAACCAAAATACACAGTAAATTCCTTGGGCACGGTGTCGCCGTCTTTCGGTGAAATAATAGAAACCGTGGCACCTTCAACAGCCGGGGTGACCGGTAAATCGCTTGCAATTGCGCTGGCTGCTACAACACCCAAAACGCCACCGACGACGGTTTGTAAAACGCTTCTTCTGGTTGGTTTCGTGTTCATGGTTATCCTCGTTGTGATCAGACTTAACCTAGAAGACACCGCAGCGGCCTATTTTATTCCTTAATATTGCATTTATTTTTTCTGTCATCGACAGGGGTACGTGATAGGTTAGCTTTTCGGACAAACACAAAGGAGACAACAGGTTGCCTAACCCGCCCGTTTTGTACGTATTTGCAATTTCGCATTTTTGCGAAAAAGCGCGATGGGCGCTGGACTACTGCAATTTGGATTACCATCTTGTCTATCCGCTACCCGGCATACATATCAAGGTTGCCAAACAACTCAACGTTGCCGGTACATCAGTCCCGATACTGAGCACCGCCGACGGTGCTATCCAAGGCTCCGCTGCGATTGTTGACTGGGCGTTTAAGTACAGCAAACAACACCGCGCTGAACATAACACATCGCCTGATCGGACAAACTCACTTGATACACAGGCAACCGATGCAGATATTCAGGCAACGGTGCAGCGTTTGGAAGCCACTGTGGGTGCGCACACGCGTCGCTTTTATTATTCGGAGGCTCTGGTGCATGATTCAGCATCGGTTCGGCGCGTGTTTGCCTTACATCAGTCTACTGCCAATCGCATGTTATTGAGGCTCAGCTGGCCATTACTGCGACGGATGATGATAAAAGGACTCGATCTTGGTGCAACGCAATATCGTGATTCGCTGAACCGGCTGAATGATGAAGTACAGTGGCTGGATGATCTGTTGTCTGACGGTCGTCAATGGTTACACAACGACCGGTTTTCGGAAGCAGATTTAACGGCTGCCAGTCTACTGTCGCCGCTGGTGTTACCTGATGAGCACCCGGTCTACGCAACGTTGCAGGTACCGCAGCGCATCCAACGTGATCTGGCCGACTGGCAAGAAAGACCCGGCTTTCGTTTTGTGCGCCGGGTGTATCGGGATAAACGGCACTAACGCGGTAGACTTTTTTGTTACGGCAACTTTAAGCGTCGTAACCGCAACGCATTGGCCACCACTGACACCGATGACAGACTCATCGCTGCGGCTGCAAGCATGGGCGATAACAGCCAACCAAACACCGGGTATAACACACCGGCGGCGATTGGCACGCCGAGTGTGTTGTATGCAAATGCTGCGAACAGATTCTGTTTGATGTTGGTCATGGTTGCTGACGCGAGCGTGCGTGCTCTGAGCACACCATTTAGATCACCACCAAGCAGTGTCATACCGGCACTCTCCATCGCGACATCAGCGCCGGTGCCCATGGCAATCCCAACATCTGCCGTAGCCAGAGCCGGTGCATCATTCACACCGTCCCCTGCCATGGCCACCACATGACCAGACGTTTGCAGTCGCTGTACCAGCGCCTGCTTGTCTTCCGGCAGCACATCTGCGAACACCTCATTAATGCCTGTTTCGAGAGCGATGGCTTGTGCGGTTTTTTCACTGTCACCGGTGGCCATGATGATGTTAACGCCAGATGCTTGCAGTGATTGAATGACTGACTGTGTATTATCTTTTAACGGATCTGACAGACTCAGCACACCTTCGAGTCGGTGGTTAATCGCAATAAACATAACAATAGCACCGGTGGCTCGTTGTCGGTCCGCAAGCTCTGTGGCGCGTTTGCTGTCGATACCTAACCGCGACATCAATGCCTGATTGCCCAGTGCCACCTCTGTTGCTTCTACCTCTCCGGTGACACCCATACCGTTTATTGATTCAAAGTTGCGGACGCCGCCGAGGGTCAAATGACGTGCGGCGGCATTTTGTACAACGGCTTCCGCTAGCGGATGGGCAGAGTCGCGTTCCAGTGCAGCAGCCAAGGCTAACAACGTATCGTCGGTATAGTCTCCCAGCGACGTTACGGCGGTGACAACAGGTTTTCCGGTAGTGAGTGTGCCTGTCTTGTCAACGATCAGGGTATCGACGCTGGCCATACGTTCAAGTGCGGTCGCGTCTTTGATAAGTACCCCAGCCTGTGCGCCTCTTCCGGTTGCGGTCATGATTGACATCGGTGTCGCCAACCCCAGCGCGCAGGGACAGGCAATGATCAGCACCGACACCAGTGCTACCAACGCATAGATAAAGCTCGGGTCGGGACCGACGATCCACCAAACGATAAACGCAAGTACGGCACAGGCCACCACCGCGGGTACAAAATACCCGGCCACTTTGTCGGCAAGACTTTGGATGGGCGCCTGCGAACGTTGGGCACCGGCGACCATTGCGATGATGCGCGCGAGCATGGTGTCATCACCGACACCGGTGGCCTCAACCACGAGCGTACCGCTATGGTTTATGGTGCCCCCTGTGACTTGGCTACCTTCGTTTTTTTCAACCGGTAGTGACTCACCGGTCAGCATGCCCTCATCAACCGCACTGTGCCCATGAACGACAATACCATCGACCGGCACACTGTCACCTGGACGCACTTTTACCCGGTGACCTGCCAGAATATTCGCCAGTGGCGCATCGTACTCGTCACCATCGGGCGTCACCCGACGGGCAGTTTCGGGTGCAAGATTGAGTAACGCCCGTATCGCATCGCCAGTGCGCTCTCTTGCCCTGAGCTCAAGCACCTGGCCGACGAACACCAACGCAATAATTACCACAGCCGCTTCAAAGTAGACCGGCACCTGTCCGTTCTGCATTACCGCATCGGGTAACAGGCCAGGTGCCAATAAAGCCACCGTGCTAAATAGATAGGCCGCCCCGACACCCAGCATGATCAGGGTCCACATGTTGTAGTGTCGGGTTTTGATCGATGTCCAGCCACGCTGAAAAAACGGCAGGGCCGCCCACAACACGACCGGTGTCGCGAGCAAAAATTCAAGCCATAACGAGACGTTGTGGCCCAACCATTCACGCACAGGTAATCCGACCATGGGTCCCATCGTCAGTACCAATAACGGTATGGCGGCAGCCACGCTAACGATGAGTCTGCGTGTAAAGTCAATCAGTTCTTCGTTGGGCCCTTCGCTGACCCCGTCCATCGGTTCCAGCGCCATCCCGCAGACCGGACAGGTGCCCGGCCCTTCCTGAATGACTTCCGGGTCCATCGGGCAGGTGTAGGTTTTACTGAGATCGTCTTCACTGACTGACAGGCGATCGCGACTGTCCGACAGATAAAAGTAGGGGTCTGCATCAAATTTGGACTGACAGCCACCACAACAGAAATGATAGTCCTGTTGCCGGTAGGTTGACTGCGGCTTGCCCTGACCCAGCGCCACAGACATACCACAGACCGGATCAATTGCGCTGTTGGATTCAGTTGATGTCATTGTGACTCGCTTGGTTGAAGGTGCCACTCGTTTTACGATGTTGATTGAATGAGCGGTTTTGGCATTATAGGCCAAGGGTTACGCCTGGTCTTGCCGTCGGTGCGTGATCGGTAATGACAAACTGATACTCGCTCCGTTTTTGACCACATCAATGGCCAGACTGCCGCCATGGCGTTGTGCCACAGTTTCAACGATGGCAAGCCCGAGTCCGCTACCCTGGCTGGATTCGAGTTGACCAAAACGGCTAAACGCCAATGGCTGATCCTCGGCTTTGAGTGCTTTCCCATCATCGAACACGGTAACGACTGCGTGATCGTCGACGTCTTGTAAGGTGACGCTGATTGTTGTCATGGTATTGCCGCCATGGGTGACAGCGTTATCGATCAGGTTTTTAATCGCCTCGGTAATGAGCACAGGATCAACGGTTACCCATAAAGGTTGCGCTGCGGGCCGCCACTCGAAACCGATACCGCGATGCAGGATGGCGCCCGCTGCATCGCTGCAAACACTTTGCACCAGACCACCCAGCTCTATCGGTTTCGGGTCAATAGGCTCGGCCGGTCGGTGTAGTCGGTCAAGCGACAATAGCTGCTCGGTGATTTTGCTCGATTCGCGTGCTGCGATAACCAACTGATCAACCCGGAATGCCCTGTCCTGTTCTGTTTGTGCACGTTGTGCTGCCTCCGCCATCGATAACACAGCTGCAGTGGGGTTACGTAACTGATGAGCCGCATCGGAAATAAATCCCTGATGATCCGACATGCTTTGTCGCAGTTGTGACAGCAATCGGTTTAGCGTGCTAACGACACTCTTGACCTCACGAGGTACCGGGCGTCTGATTTCACTGAGATCATTGGGAGAGCGGCGGTTAATGGCATCTTCAAGATCCAGTAGCGGACGCAGACCACGGTGCACGGCAAAACCCACCACAACGCATAAGGTTGCCAACAACACACCCAGGACACTGGCAGTTCGGGCCGCCAGTTGCCGCGCAAAGTCAATACGGCCGCTGGTTTTTTGCCACACTGTGACAGTGGAGTCGCCACTGACACCATCGAAGGAGCTTGGCTCGGACAGACGTAATACCCGAACCGGTTCATCGCGGTAACTGGCATCAAAATACTGCGGCTGATACCGCCTCTCACCGGTTCGCGGTGCCGGTGCTGTATTGACTGGCGGGTAGGCATAACCGGTGACATAAATTCCGGCAGGACCAGTGACATGATAAAACACCTGCGTGCTGACAGCATCACGCATCAGCTCTTGTGTCGTCAGTGACAGCGTGTCACCGCCGGAAATTTCCACATCACGGGAAATAGCCAGCGCCGTTGCCAGTAACGAACGGTCGAACAAAACCTCGGCAGTGTCTTTGGCCACCGAGTAGCGCCAATAACCCAGTAACAGTGCAATGACTGTCAGTGGTAACAGAATTAACTGTATCAGACGAACGCGCAGCGATTTGCTGTTGGTTTTCAATCGTTGACGACCAACGTATAACCCAAACCCCGCGCACTTTTGATGTGCACACCGTGTTCATGTAACCGTTTGCGCAGGCGCGAGACATGCGTTTCGACCACCTTGTCCTCAACACTGGCACCCACGCCATACAGGTGGTCTGCCAACTGTGCTTTAGACACAAGTTTTCCGCGATGCTCGACCAGACATTCGAACGTTGCGAGCTCACGCCTCGGCAATTCCAGCTGTACACCGTCTGCAAACAGGCGTCTAGCGGTCACATCAAAGCGCAGCGGACCGATGGATTCTTCCGCTGAATATTCCAGCGCGCGCCGTCGTGACAAGGCCCGCAGTCTTGCTTCGAGCTCATCCATCATAAAAGGCTTGACGAGGTAATCGTCAGCGCCGGCGTCAAGGCCCTCTACCCGGTCTTCGGTACTGCCAAGTGCTGTTAATATCAGCACGGGCGTGTGCCGCCCGCGCCGCCGAAGCGCACGCAGCACATCAAGCCCACCCAAGCCCGGCAAGGTCAAATCGAGGATTATAAGATCGGCACTTTCCGCGTCGAGAAAGTCCAGCGCCTGTTGCCCATTCAAAATCACATCAACGGCATGGCCACGATCACGTAACCGATAGGCGATGGCATTGGCCAGAGCTTCATTATCTTCAATGACTGTGATGCGCATAGAACGAGGTCGAGACCGGGATCGCCAGCTTTCTGCAAGCTTGAGGGTTTATGGTTAACCATACCCTATTGTGAAGTCAAATAACCGCGCTCTATGGACAACAACGTCAGCTCAACGCACTGGGATATCGTTATTGTCGGTGGCGGTAATGCTGCTCTGTGCGCGGCCATCGAGGGTGCAAGTGCTGGCCAACGGGTGCTGATGCTGGAAAGTGCGCCGCGCGTCTACCGGGGCGGCAATTCGCGGCACACCCGTAATTTCCGCTGTATGCACACAGGGCCTTTGGCACATCTGACCGACGACTACGGCGAAGCCGAATATTACGATGACCTGTTGAGAGTAACCGCCGGCAAAACCGACGAGGCACTCGCACGCCTGGCCATCCGCTACTCCGAAGACTGTCTGCCATGGATGCAGGCTCAAGGTGTGCGTTTTCAGCCATCACTGTCGGGTACCCTCTCCCTGAGTCGCACCAATGCATTTTTCCTCGGTGGGGGTAAAGCGTTGGTTAATGCCTATTACAACCGTGCTGCTGATCTTGGCGTCGAAGTACTCTATGACGCCGAGGTCACCGACATCACGCTCGACAACAATCGGTTTGAAACCCTGCAGGCGACCGTCGACGGGCAGAGCGTGACGCTCCGCGGCCGGTCTATTGTGCTTGCCAGCGGTGGTTTTCAGGCAGACCTTGATTGGTTGGCACGCGCCTGGGGTCCGGCTGCGCGCAATTTTCTGATTCGCGGTACCCCTTACAACCGCGGGGTGGTGCTAAAAAATATGCTGGATCAGGGCGCAGTGAGCGTCGGTGATCCCACCCAATGCCATGCAGTGGCGATTGATGGTCGGGCACCACAGTTCGACGGGGGCATTGTCACACGACTCGACTGTGTGCCGTTTTCGGTGGTGGTTAATCGGAATGGGGAACGTTTCTATGACGAAGGTGAAGACGTCTGGCCCAAACGTTATGCCATTTGGGGACGCCTCGTCGCCGCACAACCCGATCAGGTGGCTTATGTCATTATTGACGCCAAATCCATCGACCTTTTTATGCCGTCGTTGTATCCGCCAACAACAGCGGACAGCATAGCGGCATTGGGTGCTGCGATGGGCATTCCACTCGACACCCTGACCCATACAATCACAACCTTTAATGCAGGGTGTCGTGACGGTGACTTCTTCCCGACCGAACTTGACGGCCTTGCTACCGAGGGCGTACACCCACCCAAGACCAATTGGGCCCGGCCGATCGACACACCACCTTTTTATGGGTTCAGTCTAAAGCCTGGCGTCACATTCACGTACCTTGGTTTGCAGGTTGATCAAACCGCTCGGGTCTTCGGTCCGAACGGTCCTTATGACAATGTCTGGGCGGCCGGTGAGATCATGGCAGGCAGCATCTTGGGTCAGGGCTATCTGGCAGGGTTTGGTATGACCATCGGTACCGTGTTCGGTCGCATCGCGGGACAACAGGCGGCAGCATCGGTGGCAACTTTTCACAGCAACTCTTGACTGGCAGCTGTCAACGGTGCCCCGGAACGACCAAGGAACGACCAAGGAATGATCAAGAAACGATAAAAGAACGACCTGGAAACAATCAAGGAATCACCCTCGAACCACCACGCATCGACAAGCGTCGCCTGACAACAACACAAACATCTGATACACGATGAAAGAACAGACCCTACAGTTTAATGCTTCACTGGCAGAGGCCGACCGTCAGCTCACTGTGTGTAATGCGTGTCGTTACTGCGAGGGTTTCTGCGCGGTATTTCCGGCGGTGCACAGTCAGCGTGCATTTGCATCCGGTGACATCACCCAGTTTGCCAATTTGTGCCACAACTGTCGTGGCTGTTATTACGCGTGTCAATACACCGAGCCGCACGAATTCGCGATTAATCTCCCAAGAGCGTTGGCCAATGTTCGTACCGAGAGCTGGCAGCAGTTTATTCTGCCGTCACGTGTGGCTGGCGCATTCCAGTATCATGGGGTGGCTATCGCAGGTGTCTTGGTCACCACTATCGCGTTGTTGTTTTATCTGCTCAGCCAATGGACGCCCGGCAACGGTGAGGGCTTCTATGCGTACCTGTCTCACACCATGATGGTACTGCTGTTTCTGCCCGCTTTTATCGTGCCGCTGGTGGTTATTGCCTTTGGAATAAGGCGCTACTGGCAAACCGTCGATGGACAGGCGGTACGTTTGACACACTTGCGCAAAGCGTTGGCAGATGCCGCCAGTCTGCGTAATCTCGGTGGTGGTCAACAACAGGGTTGTAACTACGAAGAAAAGGACCGCTATACCAACACACGTCGCTGGTATCATCAAGCCACGATGTACGGCTTTTTGTTGTGTTTTCTGTCAACGTCGAGCGCGACCGTGATGCATTATGGGTTGGGTCTTGAAGCACCGTATGCGTTGTTGTCATTACCCAAATTACTGGGCATCACCGGTGGGTTTTTGCTCACGGTAGGATGTGCCGGTCTGGCTTATTTGAAAACCCGTGCCGATCCCTCCTTGGGGGCCGGCGCAGCCAGCCACCGCTATGACCACAGTACCGGCCACAATAGCGATCACAGCAGCGAGCACAGCAGCAATCAGGCCGTTGGACCAAGTGGCAACCAAACTGATGATCAAACCGGTGACCGATCAACACGAACAGTGGTCGGTGGTGAGATGGCGTTTGTCCTGCTGCTCGGCGCCACCGGACTGACCGGACTACTCTTGTATGTGGCGACCGGTACCACGTGGGTGCCGACGTTACTCGCCATTCACCTTGGCACCGTGCTCGCGTTTTTTATCACCATGCCCTATTCAAAAATGGTGCATGGTTTTTTCAGGCTGGCGGCGCTGGTACGCGACGCGCAACGATAACCCTCATTCAGGCGTAAAATCAGCGACATCGCAAGGTTTAAGCAAGGTTCGCGTTGTATGGTACTGGTACCGTCAGGTCAGTCATGTCGGCTCACAGACAGGCGTCGTCATCTACAAAAACGCCAACCTTTTACGACTGGATCCACAGGAGAGAGTAATGAAGTTCAAAGATTTTGGTAAAAAAACGGTGGCAGCACTCGCTGTTGCCGCCGCTGCGGCACTGCCGGTAACGGCACAGGCAGAGGCAGATTTCGCTGGCAAAACCATTGAAATCATCATCCCGTTCTCAGAGACCGGTGGCTCGGCAAAATGGGCTAACTTTTTTGCACCGCTTCTGTCAGAGGCCATGCCCGGCGAGCCAACCGTTGTTGTTAAGTTCATGCCAGGCGCGGGTTCCACCAAGGGTGCCAACTGGTTCCAGGAACAAAGCCATGAAGATGGCACGCTGCTGTTCGGGTCGTCCGGCTCCACGCAGTTTCCTTATCTGCTCGACGACCCTCGCGTCAAATACGAATATAAAGACTGGATTCAGGTCATGGCCACCGGTACCGGTGGTGTTGCGTACCTGAACGCTGAAGACGGCGCAAAGTATGACGGCACCGCCAATCAACTCAAAGACGTCGACTTTATCTATGGTTCACAAGGTGCCACGCGTTTGGACCTCGTGCCACTGCTTGCGTGGGAAATGCTGGGCATGAATGTAGAGCCTGTCTTTGGTATCAAAGGGCGTGGTGACGGCCGACTCATGTTCGAACGTGGCGAGGCGACCATCGACTATCAAACCAGCTCATCTTATTTGAAAGGTTCTGCCGCACTGGTGGAAGAAGGTAAAGCGGTACCGATGATGAGCTGGGGTGCGCTGGATGATAGCGGCAACATCGTTCGTGACCCCACCTTCCCGGACATGCCCACCTTCAAGGAAGTGTGCGAAGCGACCGACGGTTGTGAAACTTCGGGCGATGCATGGGAAGCCTGGAAAGCCTTCTTTATTGCAGGTTTCCCGGCACAGAAAATCATGCACTTGCCCGGTGACACACCGGATGATGTGGTAGCGGCTTACGTGGCAGCGTTCGATGCCATCGCAGCACGTGATGACTTTGCAGAAATCTCCGGTAAAACATTGGGTAAATACCCCATGCACACCGGCGAAATGGCGCAAGGCGCTATGACCGCGGCAGTATCCGTACCGGACGAAGCCAAAGCGTTTGTGGTCAACTGGCTCGAAGAGGCCTACGGCGTTAGCCTGAAATAACAACTGTCACCTCAGTTGTTTAAGACGCAGCGGTCATGATCGCCAACCGACCATGACTGCTGCGCAACCCACCTTTCCCGTCTGCCACGTGTTTTAGTCGCATGGATACATTCATCAGCGCATTACCCGCACTGGCCAGTGCTTGGGATCTGATTCTGCAACCATTGGTACTGGGTTATCTGGTGCTGGGCGTGGTCATGGGACTCGCCGTTGGTGTGTTTCCGGGCCTTGGTGGTATTGCCGGCTTGTCGCTCCTGTTACCGTTTATGTTCGGCATGGACCCCATATTGGGTCTGGCGCTAATGATTGGTATGGTCGCTGTGGTACCCACCTCCGACACGTTTGCCTCGGTGTTAATGGGTATCCCCGGCTCCTCTGCCTCTCAGGCGACGGTACTCGACGGCTTTCCGATGGCCAAAAACGGAGAAGCTGCCCGTGCATTGTCGGCCGCTTTTTCATCCTCCTTGTTCGGTGGCCTCGTCGGCGCACTGTTTCTGACATTGTTTATCCTTGTCGCAAGACCGGTCGTGCTCGCATTTGGGTTACCCGAAATGCTGATGATCACGATCTTTGGTTTATCGATGGTCGCGGTGCTGGCCGGACGGGTTGCGTTAAAAGGACTCGCCGCCGCTGGCCTGGGTCTGATGCTCGGCACCATCGGTGAAGCAGATGCTGGCGGTAACTTACGCATGGCCACCTACGACATACCGTATCTCACTGACGGGTTGAAGCTTGTCATCGTTGGACTCGGTATTTTTGCTATCCCCGAGATCGTGTCGTTGCTGCGCCAGGATCGTTCCATTTCAAAAACAACCACGCTCGGCGCTGGCTGGGTGACCGGTATCCGGGATTGGTTTAAAAACATATTTTTGTCCATGCGCTGCTCGATTATTGGTGTCGTGGTTGGCGTAATACCGGGACTGGGCGGTTCGGTGGTTGATTGGATAGCGTATGGGCACACCGTACAAACCACGCGTGACAAAAGCCGCTTCGGTAAGGGAGAAGTCCGCGGCGTTATCGGGCCTGAGAGTTCCAACAATGCCAAAGAAGGTGGCGGCCTCGTACCGACCCTGTTATTCGGCATACCGGGCTCAGGCTCCATGGCTATTTTTATTGGTGCGATAGCGCTGCTCGGTTCCGGGCAAATTGAGGTCGGGCCGAACATGCTCAAGAGTAACCTCGACATCACCTACGCTATCGTGTGGTTACTGGCATTGGCCAATGTAGTTGGCACGCTCTTGTGTATTGCAGCCTCGGGCGGTATCGCCAAACTGACGACAATACGGTTTACCTATCTTGCTCCCTTTTTGTTTATGCTGATTTCGTTTGCCGCGTTTCAGTCCGGACAAAACTTTGAAGACATACTCGCGCTGTGTGTCATTGGTTTGATCGGCATATTTCTACGTCGGTTTGATTGGTCGCGTCCTGCGTTTCTGATCGGGTTTGTATTGTCCAATCCGGTCGAAAAATTCTCGAACCAGGCGTTTCAGATTGCGAGCTTTCGATTTCGAAAAGGCTTTGATCAGGGCATGGATTACCTGTTTAGTCCGATCGTCATTACTCTGCTGATCATTACTGTTATCTCGGTCGTACTTGGCATCCGTCAGGCGAAATCGATCATGTCTGAGGGTGAATCCCAATCCGGTGCCAAACGCGCACCACTGCTATTTTTGTTGGTTATTGCGACTTACCTTGGTGTAGCTGTGTTTGATGCCAGCCGTATTCCGGACATCAATATGACCGATAAAATAGTGCCTTTGGTCATTGGCGGTATTGCACTGTTGTGTTGTTTGATATTGCTGGTACAGATGATGTTGGCGCCCGAAGGGCACGTGCTGTTTGCAGACCGCGAACTCGCAGGCGAAGATGCCAATGCAACCTATGGCTTATGGCCCACGTTGGCGTGGTTTGGTTTTTTGGTGCTGATGACCGGACTGCTCGGTTTTATTTTGGCACTGGTGTTATTTTTATTGAGTTTTCTGCGTGTGCGCGCAGGCGCATCCGTCCCAAGAACTTTGGCGCTCACCGTCTGCGGAATTGCGTTTATGTGTTTCATGGCCAGTACACTGAACCGTGATTTTCCACCGGGACTGTTGCAGTCGTATGTTGATCTGCCATGGCCATTACGATGAGCCTGTGTGATGAGTGATTTAACCGGTATTCCTTTTGTTCTGATGCGTGGGGGTACATCCCGTGGCCCCTACTTTAACCAACAGCATTTACCGCAGGACCGCGAGCGGCTGAAACAGGTGCTGCTGGACGTGATTGGGTCCGGCCATCCGCTGAACATCGACGGTATCGGTGGCGGCGATGCCGTGACCACCAAAGTAGCCATTCTTTCTCAATCAAACGATACATGGGCTGATATTGATTATTTTTTTGCGCAAGTGAGCGTCGAGACCCGTCTCGTGGATTTTGCACCGACCTGCGGCAATATATTATCCGGTGTGGCCGCCGCCGCCGTCGAAATGGGACTCTACACGCCCACTGGCGATACCACTGATATCAACATCAGAGCTGTGAATACCGGCGCTCGTGTGACCGCGACCATTCAAACCCCGAATGGACACCCGGCGTATCACGGTGATGCGCGCATTGATGGTGTTCCGGGTACCGCGGCACCGGTGTTACTGAAATTTATGGATGTTATCGGTTCGCGCACCGGTGCGTTGCTGCCCACCGGCAACCTGCGCGATACCATCGACGGCATCGAAGTGACCTGCCTTGATGTCGCGATGCCGATGGTCATTGCCCGCGCCACCGATTTCGGGTTAAGCGGCTGTGAAAGTTGTGCCGAGTTGGATAACAACCGCGACTTCTATACACGGATGGAATCCATCAGACAGTCTGCGGGGCGCCTTATGGGCATGGGCGATGTCAGCGAATCGGTCACACCGAAGTTCGGTGTGCTGGCCCCGGCGCGGCACGGCGGGTCAATTACCGCACGCTATTGCATGCCATGGAAAACGCACCCGTCGATGGCCGTCACCGGCTCGCAGTGTTTGGCGGTCTGTTCTCTGATGCCCGGCACGATTGCCGATGGGCTGCTGACACGCGGGCCTGCGTGCGCCGCCGACGATCCACCCGAGACCACAGTGATTGAACACGCCTCCGGTCAGATTGAAGTATTGGTTGATTATCATTTTGATCAGCACGGTTTCCAGCTACAGTCGGCCGGACTGTTGCGTACCGCCCGAAAACTGGCCGCTGGTCATGTGTATGTTCCCACGGAGTTCTGATGACAACGATAGCCATTCTTGACGACTATGCGGGTGTTGCGACCACACTGGCAGACTGGAGCCAGCTCGCCGATGCAACGGTCACCGTGTTTCGGGATACCTTGAGCGACCACACCGAATTGGTCGAGCGATTAAAACCCTTCGACGTTATTTGCATCATGCGTGAGCGCACGCCATTTCCTGCAAGCTTGATAGCCGCATTACCGCAACTCAAACTTCTGGTGACCACCGGACCGCGTAATCTGTCGATCGATCTCGACGCTGCTCGTGCTCACAACGTCACCGTATGCAGTACACAGTCGCGCAAAACCACGACCTCAGAACTGGCCATGCTACTGATGCTGACATTATCCCGAGGTCTGCACACAGAGATGGCCGCTCTGCAGTCCAGCGGTTGGCAGTCCGGACTCGGGCGTGACTTGGCAGGCTTGAACCTCGGTCTTATTGGATTAGGAAAAATCGGTTCGCAGATGTCTGTGCTCGGTAAAGCTTTCGGTATGCAGGTGCACGCGTGGTCGCAAAATCTCGAACCATCCACCTGTGATGAGCAGGGTGTCACGTATCAGGGCTCACTCAACGCGTTGATGGCAGCAAGTGATGTGGTTTCGGTGCACATGGTGTTATCAGAGCGCACTCACGGGTTAATTAACGCCGAGGCGTTTTCACATATGCGCGAAGGTTCGTTGTTTATTAATACATCACGTGGCCCCATCGCTGACGAGACAGCGTTAATTGCGGCCCTTAAGGCCGGACGCCCGCACAAGGCAGCACTCGATGTTTACAGTGAAGAGCCTTTGCCACAGAATCACCCGCTGCGTGACGCCGAACTGATAAACTCAGGCCGCTTGGTGCTCTCCCCGCATTTGGGATACGCGACCGAACAGACCTTTACGGTGTTCTACACGCAGACTGTCGAGGCTATTGCAGCCTGGCAACGCGGAGAACCGATCAGGGTACTGACCTGACTCACAACGCAACACAGGCGAGACGAACCTCCTACGCATGTTACACATTCTGCTCGCTATTGCACCGATCTTCATTCTGATCATCCTTGGCCATCTGCTCAGGCGCGGTGGCATACCGAGCTTTGAATTCTGGAATCTTAACGACCGGCTGGTCTACTGGGTCCTGTTCCCGGCGCTGCTGTTTTATAAAATGGCGACAATGGAGCTCTCCGGCGATCTGCTGAAGAACTACGCGCTGGTTATTTATGGCGGTTTGCTCGCTGCCATTGTATTTGCGTTATTGGCTGGCAAGCTATTCACCTTTGCACGTCCGTTATGGACGTCGGTGCTCCAGGGCTGTGCCCGTCACAACACGTTTATAGCGCTGGCGATTGCCGAGGAAGTGTTTGGTGGACGCGGGTTGCAACTGGCCACACTGATCACTGCACTGCTGATTCCGGTTACCAATGTCAGCGTGGTCAGTTTAATCATCGTGTTATTGCGGGGCTTCAGTCAAGGCGGTGTTGTGCGCATGATAGCGCTGGACCTCGCCCGTAACCCCATACTGATTGCGGTCGGACTTGGCCTTGCGGTGAATCTGCTGGGCATCAAAGACATTCCGGTGCTGTTTGATGTGTGCATTTTATTGGGAGGTGCCGCACTACCGATTGTGCTGCTGTGCGTCGGTGCGAATATACGGGTAAGAGCGATGTCTGCGTCTGTCGTACCGATCATCGTCTCAATGATCGGCAAAATGCTGGTCTTTCCTTTGGCCATTGGTCTCCTGGCGCAACTGGCCGGACTGGATAGCGAGGCGACACTTGTCGCAATCGTGTTTGGCGCGGTGCCGACTGCAGCAGGTGCGTACACGTTGGCCAGACAAATGGGAGGCGATGCGCCCGCCATGGCGGCAATTGTGACGGTGCAAACGACGGTGTCATTTCTGACGTTACCGATGGTGCTCGCAGCAGCGGCCTACCTGTTGGGCGTACCGCTGCAGTAAAAGCAAGAGACTTTACAGTAGCCAAACCTGCAGTACGAAGCCCCGGGTTTGTGCGGCCCGGGTTTGTACTATTAAGAGTTCGTGCAATTAAGGGTTTGTACAATTAAGGGTCGCGCGTAATCAGCGACCCATCCAGCCACCATCCACAGTCAGTACTTCGCCGTGAACATAATCAGCTGCCGATGAACTTAAAAAGACTGCGGGACCTGCGAAATCAGCCGGACTGCCCCAGCGACCGGCTGGTATTCTTTCCAGAATAGCGCTGGAGCGGTTCGCGTCGTCTTGCAGTGCCTGCGTGTTGTCGGTAGCGATGTAACCCGGTGCAATCGCATTAACGTTAACGCCCTGTGGTGCCCATTCATTGGCAAACGCCTTGGTCAGCTGACCGACGCCGCCTTTGGACGCTGCATACCCAGGCACGGTTATGCCACCCTGGAACGTCAGCAGTGATGCCGTAAAAATAATTTTGCCGCTACCGCGCTCACACATGGTACGACCAATATTGCGGGTTAACACAAATTGCGCGGACAGGTTGGTTTCAATGACTTCATCCCAGAGTTCGTCGTCGTGCTCAGCTGCCGGTTTGCGTTTGATGGTACCGGCGTTGTTAATCAAAATATCTATTTGCGGATGATCAGCCAACACTTGTGTTGAGAACGCGTGGACGGCTGATCGGTCACTGAAATTACACTGATAACTGTGGAACTCACGGCCCATGGCGCGAATACTCTTGCCAACATCACCACCGTCAGATTCCAGCGACGCGCTGACACCGATAATGTCGGCTCCGGCTGATGCCAGTGCTTCAGCCATACCCCGACCGATGCCGCGTCGCGCGCCAGTGACCAACGCTGTTTTACCGGTCAGGTCGAATGCATTCATTATGCTCATGCGGTGTCTCCAGAGACTTTGATCATGGATTTCATAGCGTTTGGATTAGACGTCAGCGTCTCAAAGGCACCCTGAATACTGTCGAGGCTTTGAATGTCGGTGATAAAACTCTCGCAATCGATCACGCCCTCATCCAGCAGCTGCATCGCCGTGTCGTAATCCTCTCGACGATAGACACGCGCACCGACCATCTCTATCTCTCGCCAGAAAAAACGGAACAGATCGATCTGTGGTTTGGTGGCATGAATGGCAACCATCACAATGCGTCCGCGAGTGGCCACAGCCTCGGTCATGAGATCAACACCGGGCTGACTGCCCGACACTTCAAACACCACATCCGCACCCTTGCCACCCGTGCGCTCATGCATATCGGCTGCGACATCATCGTTCAGAGGGTTGCGGGTGGTAAACCCGAGCTTGGCAGCATACGCAAGCCGGCTGTCGTTAATTTCAGAAATAGTCACGTTACCGCCAGCATGTCTGGCTGCAAGCGCGACCAACATACCGATAGGCCCACCGCCAATCACCAACACATCCTCACCCGCTGCTACCCGCCCCCGCTTGATGTCATGACACGCCACTGCCAGCGGTTCGATCAACGCGGCATGTGACAGGTCGAGCGCAGCAGGCAGCACGTGGACGGTGTGGGCAGGAACGTTCCAGCGCTCCTGAAACGCACCTTCACTATCGATACCAATGAACTTGAGGTTATGACACACGTGTTCATGACCGGCATCACACGCCGGGCAGTCCCCGCAGTGATCGAGTGGACGAACCACCACGGGCTGCCCGACACTCAGATCGCTGATGTTGTCTCCCACGGCCGCGATGGTGCCAGACATTTCATGCCCGATGGTGCGCTCGAATCCCACCCGTTGATCCATATGGCCCAGATAAATATGCAGATCGGTGCCGCAGATACCACAAAACGCCACCTGAATCTGTACTTCATCTGCGCCAGGAGGCGCTACTTCCTTGTGCTCAATGGAAAAGGATTTATTGCCGCGATAGACGGCTGCTTTTATGGACATGAAATACCCTGACGTTAATGTAGACGGTGCCAACGGCGCCGGTGACATGTGTTGGCCAATTATGCTGACCCAATACGCTACCCGGAAGTGCTGACACGATATGCTGACCCGATATGCTAACATTGGCCTTCCGAGCACCCGCACTGCGTAACCGTGTGGTCAATCACGCTGCCCAATCCAAGTACCCAGCCCAAGTACCCAGCCCAAGTACCCAGTCCAAGTACCCAGTCCAAGTACCCAGTCCAAGTACCCAAGCAAACTATCCGGTCACGTTATCCAGACAAACCATTCAGACACGCTGATGACCTTGCTTTGGCGTGTGCCCTGAACTGGTATGGTACCGCTTTCAGCGCTGGTGTGTCATCTCAAAGTCGACCCGGCTGATCAGACAGCTTCGACGCGGATGCCATGATGCAGAGCCCTGTCGGACGTTAGGGTCTTCGCTGTCCACCCAACAGCAATCTGTGAGGCCGCGCGTATCGCAGCGGTGGACCTCGGCAACACCGTCTATCGCGTTGCCGCGGCTTGAGCAGTCGTTTGTTACGTTAATTCAGTAGCAGGGTCACAATGGGCGGCCAAATCAGCAGCACCGACAATGCGAGAAGCTGCAGACCAATGAACGGTAAGAAGCCTTTAAAGATATCGGTGAGTGATATGTGCGGCGGTGCTACTGACTTCAGGTAGAACGCCGCCCCGCCAAACGGTGGTGACAGAAAACTCACCTGCATATTCATACAGAACAGCACCCCAAACCAAATGGCCACCTGATTGGGCTCAAGCTGACCAATGATGCCAATCTCCTCAATGGGCATAGCGCGAACGATGGGCAAGAACACCGGAATAATCAGCAACACGATACCCACCCAGTCCATAAACGCTCCCATGAACAACAGTATGAGCATCATGGTCAGCAGTACCAGGAACGTTGGCATCTCAGCACCAACAATTAGCGATGCAATATAGGATGGTCCACCGGCAAGTGTGTATGCACCGGACAATGCGGCGGCACCCACAGTCACCCAGATGATAGTACCTGTCGAACGCAGGGTTCGCATCAGACTCTCCCAGACCAATGCTGTTGATGCTTCACCGCGCAGCGCAGCAATCACAAAGACCGCCAGCGCGCCCATTCCGGCAGCTTCGGTAATACCGGTCACACCACCGTAGATAGAGCCAAGTACGATACCGATGATTGTCAGCGGCGGTACTAACCCCTTGCCGTGTTTCCATCCATTGGCAGCACGTTCCCGACCTACGACAACAAAGATCACGGCAAGCCCGACTGCCACCACACCACCGATGTAGGGCAAGTGATAGCGCATGCCGAGCCAGATGGGACCGTCGTCCTCTGACACATCAGCGTTGACGCCGGTCAGTGTGTAGACGGCAGCGCGTAACAACAGTACAGCAGCAATGCCGGTCACCAGAATGCACAGAAACCCAAGGAACATATTGCGTTTTTCGGGACCTTCGGGATCGCCGGGGCCCGGATCAGGCAACGGCGCCATGGAGGGGTTCATACGGGTTCGTATGATGATATAGATAATGATAAAGCTTGCGAGCATAAAACCCGGAATGAACGCACCGGTAAAGAGCGCTTTGATAGAGGTCTCGGTGATCAGGCCATAAATGATCAACACAATAGACGGCGGTATCATGGTGCCTAAAGATCCAGAGGCGCAGATGGTACCAATCGCAAGATTTTGGTTGTAACCGAGGCGCAACATCTGCGGTAAGGCAATGAGCCCCAGCAACACAATTTCACCGCCGATAATGCCGGACATTGCAGCCAGCAGCACTGCCATCAGTGATGTCACGATAGCAATACCGCCCCGTACACGACTGAGCCAGAAGTCGAGTGAATCGTACATGCCCTTGGCCACACCCGAGCGTTCCAGCAACGCCGCCATAAAAATAAACAGCGGCACCGAAATCAGTACATATTCAGTGAGCAGATCAAATATCTTTTGAGTCAGTATGTACAGCGGCCCGGTGCCCGGTCGGCCGGTAAGCAGACCCTCCCCGAATGTCATCGGATCGGTGAGCAACGCAGGCTCGAACTTCATGATCATGACCAGCAGTGCCAGTACGGCAGACGCTAGCCCGAGCGGCATACCAATGGCCAGTAACAGCAGTAGCCCGGTAACCAGTACTATCGATATCGTTCCGACGTCCATCAGTTTTCACCTACGCTACGTTTGATTGCCTCAAGCTCATCTTTGTCAATCTCGTCGACGCCAGTGTGGGATGAGGGTTTCAAGTGCCAATCTGACACCAAATTAATGACCGACTGTATCGCGATCAGTGAGACCATGATCAGTATCATGGGCTGTACCGTTGCCGGTATCGGCGGGTCAAATGCCGTTCCAAACATTTCCCATTTATAAAACTTGGTGACAAACACCTGCTGGTAACTGCCAAACACCAGACCAATGGCAAAGACACAGATCAGTGTCACAGAGATGACATCAAATATATGTTGTATCCAGCGTGGCATGACGTCGTACAACAGAAAAATTCGGATATGACACCGCTGTTGCATGGCATAGAAGCCAGACAACAAAAACACATAACCGGCAATCCATAAGGTCAGTTCATTCGCCCAGAGGGTGGGCGCTTCAAAGACATACCGCAGAAAGACCTCATAGAGCATTACGGCGGTCATCGAAATAATCAGTACCATCGTGATACGACCGACAAAAAGCGCAATACGGTCAATCGAGCGCCAGTGTTCGAATTCCATCGGAGCGCAGCGAACGGTTTTAATGCCGAGGTAGAAGATAATGGGCATCAGGATCAAAGCCGCCCAATCAATGATGTCGGCGTAACCGCCAAACAACCCGGAAAGATTAGGCGTGACATCTTTACGCAGGTGAAGTTGACTCATCTGTTCGACGAGGCTTTCACTGGCGGGAGGTATAAAATCGAGTATGTACGCCGGTGTGTGCCAAACAGCCCACCCGGTACAGATGACGAAAGCCAGTGGAATAATCCACTCCAGAAAGCTGCCGGACTCATCTTTCACTGGAATGCACTCCTGCGCGTGTGGGTTTGGACAACGTGGTGTTGTCGGTAGTTATTCATGGTAAAAACAGAACACAGAGCCCTGGTTGCCAGTAGTCGGTGTGGGTCATGTTGGTATCAAGCGTAACGACGAAGGCTTAACACCGCTCGATTCAACAACCAACCTTGTTAACGACCAGCCTTGTGAAGGACCAGACTCGTCAACGCCCAGCCTTGGATATCCGTTGGCCTACCGTTTGTGATACCCATTAGCCTAGCCTCTTGCCCAGCCAATGAAAGGCCTCTGTCTGGTCCGATGTCATGTTGCCCGTCATGCCGACCGTCATGTTGACTGCCTGTTGCCCGCCATGTCGATAGCTAGGGCGACAGCTAGGGCGACTATTCGAGCCGAGCTTTTTCCGACCGTCGCGCCGCTGCAATCTGGCGGAGCTTGCGGTTGCCGGGTGGTTTTGACCGGGCTGGTGCTCGGTGTCTTTTGTGTTTTCCAAAAAAAGCAGGACACATCATTATGATGTGCCCTGCTTTCGCTTACTGACAGTAACGCGAGGCTACCGTCTACTTCATTGCGCCGAGGTCTTTCAGGAAGCTGATGTGACTTTCCAGCAGTGCCTTTGACTCAGGTGTTGTTGCAAACTCAACCCAGCCTTTCTGGACAGCGTCACGGTACTTGCCCAGTTCTTCAGGAGACCATTCATACAGGTTGACGCCTTTCGCACGCAGGTCTTTTGCTGTTTGCGCGTTCTTGACTTCGTTGGCTGTTGCGTTACGCAGCGCCAGTGCTTGCATACCGACTTTCAGGATTGCCTTGTGGCTGTCTGGCATTTTTTCCCAAACGTCTTTACGACATGCCAAGTGATCAGCTGGCATGGAGTGGAAACCAGGAAAGTTGGTGTGCTCGGCAATGTCATACAAACCAAGACCGACGTTGTTGGTCAGGTTAGCCGCATCGGCACCGTCGATGATGCCTGACTCAAGAGCGGTGAAGATTTCGTTAAAGTCCATCACGATGGGAGACGCGCCCATGTTTTTGAAGACCAATGTTGCCATGCCTGGTGGTGAGCGGAATTTCCAGTTTTTGAAATCGTCGACGTTACGGATAGGCTTGGTTGATGACAGTGACTCAGGACCCGGAATCCACCAGCCGACAAATTCCATGTTGTGGTCGTTATACAGTGCGTTCAGTTGGGTGTAGCCGTCACCGTGTAACAGCCAAGCCATTTGCTGATACGGGTTTTGGTAACCACCCATCAGGTCACCGGTGAACTGGAATGCCGGGTTCTTACCGGTTTGGTAAGCACCACCGGTCATGTCGCAATCGAGGATACCGGTTGCTGCAGCGTCAAAGGTTTCTGCAGATTTAACGACCGCAGAGGAGTAAAACATTTCAACTTTGATTTCACCGTTAGACATGGTGGTGATGTCTTCGATAAATTCTGCTGCCATTTGCCCTGACAGGGTTTCTGGAGAAAAGTGGGTTTGGATACGTAACTTGGTTTCTTCGGCAGAGACATTACCGGCTGCCATTGCAACGGTGAGTGCTGTTGCACCTACGGCACCCAGACGCAATGCGGATAGATAGTTTTGCATGTTGCTCCTCGCTTGAGAGTAAAAGCATCACAACAGCCGTTTTGCACCATTGCCGAACGACTGAATAACGCTGATTTATAATTGTAGTCGACCGCCAGTCGATGACGGCAAGTCATCGCCAAGGCATCACCGCAATTTAACCATATTGTTTTCCATTTGACCATAGTGTCCGCAATGGGGTGCAGAGTGATACTTCAGGTAATCCTCAAATCAGCCAAAAAACCACCGTTATGTGCTGGAGCATTCCGGGGTCAGAGACAGTGCGGCACCGGCACGGGCCAGTGTTATGGGTCAGCTTCACCGGCCAACGTCAAGCCGGCGTCATGGAAGAGTGTCACGGGCCGGCGGCACAGCAGAGTCCCGCTAAGGTGTCTGAAAGAGTTGACGATCAGCCGCCATACCGGCACCGAGGACTCGCGCTCTGGCCGCGAGTATGGCGGCATGTCGGGACAGACTGGTGTCTGAGAATGACGTGCTCGGCGCATCCACGTGTATAAAAGCGTCACTGTCGTCCACGCCACGTGCCAACATCGCATATTCACGCTCCACGGTTGCCTGCCGGGCTGACGGATTGATGTATCGAATCGCAAATCCGATACGCCGCTCGGAGGAACGGTTGGGCTGCGACCCGTGTATCGTTAGACCATGGTGCAGTGACATCTGACCAGGCGCGAGTACAACGTGTGTGCGATCATCGCCACTGACTTTAACATTTATCTCCTGTCCTCTGGAGAGCAGGTTGTTGTCTGCATGAGTATCAGTGTGCGGTAAGATCGGATTTTTGTGACTGCCCCGCACAAAGTCCATACAACCCGATTCGACAGTTGAAGGTGTCAGCGCGATCCATGCAGTGACCTGGTCAGAGGTTTCGCCAAACCCCCAATAGGTCAGGTCCTGATGCATCGTGACAACCGACGTTGACTGCGCCTCTTTAATAAAAAATTCAGCGCCCCAAATCATGATGTTGGGTCCGAGCAAGGGCTCTACGGCATCCAGAACCCGGGGGTGTGTTGCCAGCTGCGCTGCCATTGGCAACACAAGATGCGACTGCATGCGCAGATAGTGGGTTAACGGTTGCTCAAGCGTCGGATGTTCACCACGCTCAAGTGCCGCTAAATCGTTAGTAAACCGACAGACCTCATCGTCGTTCAGCACCGACAGCGGAAACAAAAATCCGTCTTGCCAGTATTGCTCAATCTGTTCTGTCGTGAGGGTGCTTTGGTTGTCGTGTTTCATTGTCTGCCCCGCTACGGGTTTTGATCATCGTGCCCAAATACTGATTCGCAGGATGCTACTCTCTGAGGCCATTATCAAGCACCATCTCAAGCGCAGAGACAAATCGCTAACAACTGCACGATACCAATACCGTGCTCTCACCGGTGATGTGTGCCCGGTAGCAAGGCGCATTGAGCCAAATGGATTTAGCCACTTGCATTTGGCAACGTGCATCTGGCAAAGTGCATCTGGCAAAGTGCGCTACAAGAAAACACGCACCGCACTGTCAGGGTTAAAATCGTGTTGCCTGGTAGTCCCGTATTTTGTGTCCTTGCTGTCTGCACCACACCAGAACCGCCAACACCAACCAACCCAACCCATGTAGTGACCCACCGTTTGATGATGATGCAGTGTTAATCGGTTGTGACGTCTCGCTGGCTTGAGGCGTGTTGTTGGTATCATTGGCTGTTGTCTGAGCATTCAGAGCAATACTTGCGTCTTGTGGTCCCGTGTCCTGCGGTCCATCTTCCTCTGGTCCATTTTCTTCTGGTCCATTTTCTTCTGATCCATTTTCTTTTGGGAAAGGCACGGCAAATTGCTCACTGTCGGCGTCACCTGTGGCTGGCGTGACAGCGTCGGTTGCCTGAGTGGCCTCGGCATCGCTACCGCCCAGTACCAACGAAAATCTATCGGGTTGCGCACCATCGATGGCTTTAAAGACACAATCAGCCGTTGAGTCATTAAAATCACAGATTAAAGCACCCTGCACGGCACCCTGCGTCGCGGTATACACTGACCCCCACCACGGTGCATCTGGCTGCACCTGTGCCCGCACCGGCCGACCCCCCAGCCCGGTCACAGCCATAAAAGACTGCCCCGGTTTTAACGTCATTATGTTATCGGTGTTTATGACGGATTGGGTTTCGAAGTCACTTAACAGATGAGTGCGAGAGTACGCGTGCTCATGACCGACAAACACCATCGCACCAACATCGAGACAGGCGGCATATTCGTCCCAACCGGTGGCATTGGGTTTGGAGCCGGTCTGTAGTTTCGTTTGGTTTTTATGCCAGCTACAGATTTTCCACCGGTTGTATTTGGGTTGCCGATTGTTATTGGTTTGCCGGTTGTTATTGGTTTGAACGGAGAGAGAGTCACGTATGAAATCTGCATAACCATCATCAGGCAATACCCCTTCGACCTCCGTGATACCGGGTGCCACCTGGACAATATCGAGATGCCTGAATTGACAGACCGCTTTGACACCCACGTCACCCTGACAGGTTAGTTCGTCCGCAGTGTTGAGCCTCTTGGTAAGCATCGACCGGTACAGTGGCCACTCGAAATTTTCATGATTACCGACCACGGCGAGCACTGGCATGGACTCGCCAACGGTCATGTTGAGGTTGTCACGCCATTGCGTGGCGGCATTGGCACCGTAACCGAGATCGCCCTGTATCACCAGCAGATCAACCGCCTCAGTGGCAATGAGCGAGAGCACCGCGACCGCCGCATCATCGACACCTTGATCACCAATAAAAGCCACCCTTGCACGTTCTGCCCGAACAGGCGCACACAGCAGCAACAACAGCACAATACTGACAGTTACCGTGGTATTGCACTTTTTTAGCGCCATCGTTGTGGTCTCAAAGGTATCCCTGTGGATTTTTATTGTACGGATTTGTGACTCTGTACTCGCTCTGCTGACTGGCACCCGGGTGTGGAATTTGCGTGTTAACGGGGTCACGCGAACCGCTTTCGGCCAATAGAACTATGATGTCAGTGTCTCATAACCCGCTCAGGTATTTACCAACAGCTACGCTCGTTAACCACTCCCAAACGGTTACCGCCCGGAAACTGAGAACTGCCACACAGAAAACACGCTATGTGCCTCGAGTGGCACTGATCGGTGTGCTGGCTTCGCTGTTCTGCGCGTCGGCAATCGCGAACCCCATTATGTCTGATCGCACCGGCGACCACTTAGATGGACTGAATAACGACGACACCGCCAAAACCATCGAACTGGGTGATTTTGACGGTGATGGTGTCGAAGACCTTGTCATAGCACGACGCGGGACAACGCCCGTGCTGTTGCTGAACATGGATGGTGTGCTGACCAACCAAACAGACAAACTCACCGATGCGGGGTCCGGGGCTTCGGATTCGGTCTATGTCGAAGCCTTTGACGCCAACAATGATGGCTTACTCGATATGGTGTTTGGGATACGCGGGCAAAGCCCGGCGCTCTATCTAAACGCTGGCATTGATGACGCCACCCAGACATGGGTCGGATTCTCGGCTCCCGTCTCGCTGACTGACACCACGAACAATCTGGTATTGGAATCTGGTGATATAAACGGTGACGGCTTTGCGGATTTGTTCGCCATCCAAGTGGAAAGAGAAACCAATGATCTGCTGATCAACGATGGCGCCGGAAACTTCACCAGCGAGAATGCGCGTCTCGGTGAACTGGCCGATTTCACCCGCGGACATGCGATCAGAATCGCTGACGTTGATAACGACAATGACAACGATATTATTTATCTCGAATCAGATTTGATTCTGTATATCTATTATAACGACGGTACCGGCAATTTCAGCAACGCGTTCAGATCGTCATTCAGAAATCCCGACAATTTTGCCTATATTTTTGGTGCCGCTGATTTCAATGGTGATGGCATATTCGACTATCGCCAATACTCCAACCCGGCGCCTAACGCGCAAATGTCAACCGGTACCTTTGATGCCAATGGTATACCGGAATACACAGTTCGCACCGACGCCAACATGTTACGTGGTAACCGCAAGCACGGCACGGTACACATTCGTGATATCGACGGTGACGGTGATACCGACTACGTCCTGTCCAGCATACTGCGTAACTTTGGCGGACTGTTTAATTCTCGCGAGGGTATGAGAACCGAAATGGTGATCAACCGCGGATTAAATTCCGGTGAGTTCGATACCTTCGTCGGAGAAGACTGGGGACAGGAAGAATCGTATGACATGAAGATTCTGGACATCAACGGAGACGGCAACATGGATATGTTTGTCGGCCATGAAGAACGTTACGGTGTTTATATTAACGACGCACCTCCGCTCATCGTTGAATTGGCGCCGGAGATGATCAACACACCTTCTGTGGCCGCCACCGCCGCGACTCTCACGGTCACGTTAATCAGTGGCGCGAATGTCAGCTACCAATGGGAACTCGGTGACGGCACAATCCTGACGACCGATGAACCCACTGTGTCACACGTCTATGCACAACCCGGTCGTTATCAGGTCACCGTTACAGCCACCAGTGCTATTGGCAGCGATCAGGTCACTGCCTATCATCGCGTACACGAGCCATTGGCTGCAGGCGTGGCACAGTCATCCATGGATGTCATTTACGAGACCCGTCAAGGCGGCGACCGTCTGTATGTTGCCAATCCGGACAACGACAGCGTCACCGTAGTCGATGCGGTGGCCGGCACTGTGATCAGTGAAATTCCGGTGGGTGACAACCCTCGCAGTGTGGCATTGGCAGGCGCTGGCGAACTCTGGGTGATTAACAAAGATGCCGCCAGTATTTCAGTGATCGATACTGAATCGCTAAGTGTTACCCGTGACATAGCGCTGCCTGCCGGAAGCCAACCGCACGGCATGGTGATCAGTACCAGTCGCGAGAGTGCTTTTGTGGTCACCCAGGCAACCAGCTTTGTGCTGAGGCTCAACACACAAACCGGAGAGATTACCGATCAAAGGAAATTGGGTGCCGCGCTGCGCGATATCGCCATCAACCACGACGGCTCAAGACTCTATGTACCCTATTTTATTACCCGCTTCGCCAATGGTGAAGACACTCGCAACCCGGCAGAAGCATCCGGCACTATTGCTGTACTGAGCACATCGAATCTAGCAGAGACGGACTTCATATCGATGGACTACAACCGCCCGCCGGGTAATGCCGATCGTGGTGATAACGCGCGCGGTATACCTAACTATCTCAGAGCACCGGCGCTGTCACCGTCAGGCACGCTCGCGATGGTGCCCGCCAAATCAGACAATATATATCGAGGCTCCATGCGTGACGGACAAGCACGTGAACACGACATGCTGGTACGGGGGATTCTGTCGAAATTTAATCTGACCACTTCCACAGAATTACTCGACGACAGAATTCAATTTGACAATAACAGCCACCCGACCGCGATTGCATTCGGTCCTACCGGCAATTTGTTGTTTGTCGCGCATGAGTCCAGTCGCGCCTACGAGGTCATTGATGTCTACCGCAACGAAATTCTGTTTTCCGATACGGTTGGCTTTGCACCAACCGGCATCGTAGTCTCCCCCGATGGTAACCGTGTCTATATCCACAATTGGCTGGACCGATCGCTGAGTGTTATCAACAGCGAACCACTGATGAGCGGTACCGGCAATAACGCGGATGTCATCACGACTATTGCGCTCGTGGGGAATGAAGTATTGAGCCCCCGCGTGTTGGCCGGTAAGAGACTCTTTTTTGACTCCTCTGACTTACGGCTATCGGCACAGAAATACATGAGCTGCTCCGCCTGTCATGACGAGGCCGGACACGACGGCAGAACATGGGATTTCAGTGATGCCGGTGAAGGCTTGCGCAACACCATTGACCTGCGTGGACGCGCCGGTATCGGTGACGGCAACGTGCACTGGTCCTCCAACTTTGATGAGATACATGATTTTGAAAACGATATTCGTGAAATTTTCGATGGCACGGGGTTACTGACCGATGCCGATTACGCGGCGACGGTCTCGACACTAAACCCCGAGACACCCAAAGCCGGTCGCAGCGCTGCACTTGATTCACTTGCAGCGTTTACCAGCACCCTGCGCACTATTGGTCGCAGCCCCTATCGTCAACCCGACGGCTCGCTCACCGAATCCGCACAAGCGGGTCAGCAAATTTTTCAGCGAAGCGGATGCGCCAGTTGCCACTCGGGCGACACCTTTACCGACAGTCCGTCTGGTGTCACCCATAACATCGGTACCGTCGATGGTGACACCGGCGGCCGATTGGGTCTGCCCTTGCTCAACGGCGGCCTCGACACACCAACGCTCAAAGGCCTGTGGTTAACCGCTCCCTATTTACATGACGGTAGCGCTGCCACACTGCAAGAGGCGATTACAGCACACACCGAACTGGCCGATTTTGATGTCACCACGCTAACCAGTGGTCAGGTCAACCGACTGGCTGACTATATGTTGCAAATTGATGACACCGAACCGGCACCCGTTATCGCGCCCGTGCCGGTAGACCCGGTCGTTAACGATGGCGCATCGAACCCGTTAACGATTTTTATAGACGGACAAACCGATGACTGGCCTATCACATCACTGATGGCCAGAGACGCCGACGATATCAGTGGTGCGAACAATACGCTGGATTACTCATTGGTCTGGATGGCGCACGACAGCACCCATTGGTATATTCGTTACGACACGCAGGACAACAACACCGCCGAACTGACCTGGGGCTACAGTATTCACATCGATACTGATGGTATCGACAACGGTTTTCGGGGATTTGTGAACGAACTGCCAACCGGCACCGACTATTTGTTGGAAGGCCAGATACTGTACCGCTACGCCGGCACCGGTCAGGACTGGACATGGGACGTTGTGGGCCCGGTGATACTGGTACAAAACGGACCAAACACTGAACTGGCTATCAACCGACGCAGTATCGGCGACCCGGCAACCGTACAAACCTTTTTCTTTGCCAACAATGTGGCCGTCGGCGGTGACGCCCGTGACTATTTTCCGGACTCGGTCTCTGACCCCGATGCACCCATCGGTGACAGAACCATTGGCTATGCTTTCGAGGGCGACGCGCCAGCTACACCATCAACACCCAACACGACCATCTCCAATTCGGTTGCTGCCCTCGCGGTTGACGGCAGCCTGTCTGATTGGTCGGGTCTGACTTCTTTTGGCCTTGACCCCGATGATATCCGGTCCAACAGCGAACACATCGACTGGCGGGAGGCCTGGGTGGCACACAACGACAACTCACTGTTTATTGCTTATATCAATGACGGCACCGTACGGGCGAGTTGGGGACAGTCTGTGATGCTCGATACTGATACCAATAACAATACCGGCTTCCGTGGCTTTCTGAATGAACTCCCGATTGGCGTGGACTACCTGCTAGAGGACGGTAGCATTTACCGGTACGCCGGTACTGGCACTGACTGGAGCTGGATAGCCTCGGGCACCTCAACCAACGTACGTAACGGCGCCGTTGTGGAGTTGTCGATGCCGAGACTGGCAATTGGTGATCCTGCCAACGTGAACCTTATATTCGTCGGTAACAACGAGGCGATCGGTGGCACAGCGGTTGACCTCTACCCCGACCTGCTGGCAACCAATAGTGTTGACGTTAACGAACGCTTTTTCAGTTACGACCTGACCATGGGTTCGATACAGGTAACGTCAAGTGTCACCGTGGACGGTAATCTGAATGAGTGGCCAGCCAGCGCACAACTGGGCGACATTGATCCCAACGATACTGACCTTGCCACCGATATCGACTGGCGACGTGCGATGCTGCAACAGGACGGTGATGCACTGTATATCGCTTATGAGCTTCACGAGGCGGTTGATGTGTCTTGGGGACATGCCATTTATTTTGATCGCGACAACGACATCAACACCGGTTTTCGCGGCTTTGACAATGCGTTACCGTTGGGTGCCGATATCATTCTCGAAGGTGACACCATCGCGCTGTATACAGGCGCAACCCAGAACGAGTGGTCATGGGATATTGCAGGCAAAGTGGCTATCGCCACACGGGGTGCATCCACCGAAATTGCCATCCAGCGATCTCTACTGGGTAACCCACCGGCCATCACGCTTATGTTTCGCGGAGACTCTGCCGCAGTGGGTGGCTCATCGCTGGATGTGTTGCCCGACAACGGTACCATCACCTACAGCTTACGCCTCAATGACGCACCGCTGTTAGCCAGCGCCCTCGACAACACGACGAATAACGCCGCGAACCTTACCGTCAACACGGCGGCCAACACGGCAGCGACGACGACGTTGTTCGATGATGGCGCATCACTCGCTGTGGCTGACACGCAACAGGGTCCAAGGTCAATGCAAAGTGGCGGTGCAGGTTCTACTCCGCTGATGTGGCTGGTGATGCTGATAGTGCTGCAGGTTTTCAGGCTGTTAGCCAAACCTGTCACCTGGCGATTTAACGGGCAAGTCACGAAGCGAACTACCGGGCGAACTATAGGGCGAACTACAGGGCAATTAACCGAAAAACAGACCAAACACCCTCGCAGACAGGCAAGGCCTGTGGTCCGTTTGGGTTTACCACTGGTTGCTTTGACGTTAGCTGCCTGTGACTCTGGCACCCGGTTATCCACAACCTCGGTTGCAGAGACGACCGACAATGCATCGCTGACATCAACCTTTCCCGCCGCGAGCTCGGCACTGGCACTGCAAGCGGCACTTCCCGAGGCTTCGGTGCCGACAGAGCCCCTCAATGATGTCTCGTTTGTGAAAGTATTCACCGCCACACTCAGCGGCACTCAAGTGGTGCCACCTGTTGCAATACGCGAGAGTGGCACATTGAGTCTGAACCTGAATGTAGGCACCGGTAAGCTCGAGGGTACGGTAGGTCATTCATTAGAAAATGTTACCTCGGTGACATTGCATGAAGCACCGTTTGGCGAGAACGGTGATGTTGTGGTAACACTGGGTATCGCAGATGGTATTGGTGCAATCTATGGCATACCGGAAGACACTTATCTCACCGAAAACCAGATAACCTCACTCAATGACGGCAACATGTATGTGTTGGTCAATCACCCTGATTACCCTGATGGTGCACTTCGCGCGCAAGTTAGCCCAGAGAACTTTGACATACCACCGTCTTCTATTCTCGCTGATCTTCAACTCAGGATCTTCAAGCCTATCTGTTCTGGCTGTCATTTGGGTCGCGGCGATACGCTGCCGGGCATCATGGACTTTACGTCTGCAGACGCCACCTACTTAAGCCTTGTTGACACCGTCAGTCTTCAAAACCCAGAGCTCCTTCGGGTGGAGCCCGGTAATGCAGACGACAGTTATCTGATTCGGAAAATTGAAGGTACACAATCGGTGGGCTCACGTATGCCTTTCCGGGGTATTGCTCTGACCGAGGAGCAAATTACCGCAGTACGTGATTGGGTGGTAGCGGGCGCTAAACCCTAGGGCTGTGTAACTCTGAAAGGTTCGTCTCCCGTCTTGGAGACGAACCGGTAAACGCTCGAACCCCAGCGAGAACCC
>CALDUO010000230.1 GCA_937923745.1 uncultured Granulosicoccaceae bacterium | reverse complement strand
GATTGACTTGACTTCAAATTACTACTAACATTGCGTCCTTTTCCCACAGCCGATCCGCGCAGACCTGCACGGTGCAACACTTCTTATCGGAGCAAAATAATGTACGCGGTAATCAAGACTGGCGGCAAGCAGTATCGAGTCAGCCACGGCGATCGACTCAAAGTTGAATCGCTGAGCGCCGACGCTGGCGAATCCGTGACCATTGACCATGTTCTGATGGTCGGTGAAGGCGAAAGCGTCACGGTCGGAACACCTTTGGTAGAGGGTGCGTCTGTAAACGCTGAAATCGTATCCCATGGCCGGGGCGACAAGATAAAAATTATCAAATTCCGTCGACGTAAGCATCATCGTAAGCAGATGGGCCATCGACAGAACTACACCGAAATCGAAATCACTGGCATCACCGCCAATGGCGTCACCACTACCGAGCCACCTCCTGGTAAAGCCGAAGCAGCAGCAGCCGGCAGCAAGGGCAAAGGTGCGTCCAAGTCTTCAGCCTCAAAATCTGCAGATGCGGGCAGTGCAAGTTCTGGCAATGCGAGCTCCGGCAATGCAAGTTCTGGCAGTGCAAACAACGACGCGGCAGTAGCAGGCGCAGCAGCGGCGGCTACCGCTGGTGTGGCCGCAGCCTCCTCATCGTCTGACGACAACGCAGCAGCCGCTGGCGGCAGCGCCGGTGAAGCCGTGAAGTTCCTCGACGGACCCAACGGTGAAGCAGACGACCTGACCCAAATCAACGGTGTGGGTCCGGTACTGGTCGAAAAGCTCCATGATATGGGCATCTACCACTTCTACCAAGTCGCCGCTTTCTCACCGGAAGATGTTGAGAAGGTGAACGAGCAGCTGTCTTTCAAAGGCCGTATTGAACGGGAAGAGTGGATTCCGCAAGCGACCAAATTGGCGGGTGCCGGTATCTTTCTTGATGCACCTGACGGCGAAAAAGACGACCTCACTCGCATCAGCGGCGTTGGCGCAGTACTCGAAGAGAAACTCAACAACATGGGTATCTTCCACTTCCGCCAAGTTGCAGCGTTCACGCCTGGCGTTATCGACATGGTCAACGGCCAACTGTCGTTTAAAGGCCGCATTCAGCGCGAAGAGTGGGTTGAGCAAGCGACCAAGCTGGCTGAAGAAAACTAGCAGCCATCCCATAATTTGAGTCAGTGGGCTGGCTGAGGCGGGGTTTGATCTAGCACAGAGCAGAGCCCTCGCTGTATTGGCACACAGAATCATTTTTAAGACGGCTTCCAACCGAATTAAACTGAAAAGCAGGAATCGGAGAACACCATGGCACATAAAAAAGCAGGCGGTAGTACGCGTAACGGACGTGATTCAGAGTCCAAACGCCTCGGCGTCAAAAAATTCGGTGGTGAAGCGGTACTGGCTGGCAACATTATTGTTCGTCAGCGTGGCACCAGAATTCACCCGGGCGTAAACGTTGGCTGCGGCAAAGACCACACCCTGTTCGCCAAGTCTGACGGCGTGATCAAGTTTGAAATTAAAGGTATCAACAAACGCAAGTACGTAAGCGTTGAAGCAGCCGCCAGCTAATTTAGCTGCACACAGGTTGTAACGAAAAAACCCGCTCTTAGCGGGTTTTTTTGTGGCTGGAACTACCAGGATGTTTGGAGAGTGCAGGCTGGCGTAGTCGCTGCCGCAGCGTGTTGGAACGTCGTGAGCGTTTTAGTTTGCTGGAGTCGATGGTGTCGCGAAACATACGATACAAACGGAGCCTAAAAGTCTGTGACGGCGCCGGAGGGTGTGTGATAAGACCCGACACAATCAGTACGCTTTCGGCAGCTGCGGCCGGGTCGATGTTTTCCGGCAACTCCAGCAACCAAGAAAAAAACAGGTTTTCGGGGCGCTGCTCAAGATAAGCAGGATCGGTGCAACGATCTCTGAGTATCTGAATGATAATGCCGCGTTGGTCGCAGGCAGGGAACAGAATTATGTTGCTTTTTGCGACCCGTTTTTTACCGTCTGACACGTACCATTTCCCCTCACTTTCCATGACAGAGAGGATACCTTTTTCAGAGCAGTTGCGTCGCACTTGTTTTTAAACAAACGTCGCAGATTGATAATACACTCGCCTGCAACCACGATGAGTCCGCGTCATTCCGCTGCGAAAAGCGTTAGCATAATGCTATGAAACACGATTCAATTGTGACCTTGGCTATTTATAACAAACCAGCAGGTCCAGGAAACACCGCACCATGAAGTTCGTTGATGAAGCACGCATTAAAGTCATTGCCGGTGACGGCGGCAATGGTTGCATGAGTTTTCGCCGGGAGAAATATATTCCGCGCGGCGGCCCCGATGGTGGCGATGGTGGCGACGGTGGCAGCGTCTTCCTCGAAGCGACCGATAGCCTGAATACACTGGCCGACTTCCGTCACGTTCGCACGTTTCTCGCAAAACGTGGCGAAAATGGCTCCAGCCGAAACTGCACCGGTGGCAAAGGCGATGACATGATTGTGCCGGTACCACTTGGCACGGTTGCGACTGATCTCGACACTGGCGAACAGGTAGCCGATATGAACACCGTCGGTGAGCGCGTGATGGTCGCTCGTGGTGGTTTTCACGGACTCGGCAACACGCGTTTTAAGAGTTCAGTCAATCGCGCCCCACGACAAACCAAAGACGGCACCCCTGGCGAACGCCGCGACCTGCAACTTGAACTACGGGTGCTCGCCGACATTGGCTTATTGGGTTACCCCAACGCCGGCAAGTCAACGTTCATCAGTGCCGTCTCACAGGCTCGCCCCAAAGTAGCCGACTACCCGTTCACAACCCTGCACCCCAATCTTGGTGTCGTCAGCATCGAGCCACACCGCAGCTTTGTGATTGCTGACATACCCGGTCTGATCGAAGGGGCATCGAGCGGACAGGGTCTCGGTATTCAATTCCTGCGACACCTGGCGCGCACCACCATTTTGCTTCACTTGATCGACTGCGCCCCCATCGACGGGAGCGACCCGATAGATCAGGCTGTAAAACTGTTGTTCGAACTGAAACAATACAGCGATGAACTGGCCGACAAAGAACGCTGGGTCGTGTTCACAAAACTCGATCTGCTGACACCGGACGATCAACAAACACTGATCAAAGAACTCACCGACAGACTCGGACACGACGGGCCGGTTTATTCAATTTCCGCCATCAGCAAACTCGGTACACACAAACTCTGCACTGATATCATGGAACGTATGGAACGGGCGCGTGAAGAGGCCAAAGCAACGGATGTAACACAGACGACAGACACACCGGAGCCGTCAGAGTGCGACAACGACTGACACAATCAAAACGCTGGGTTATTAAGGTTGGCAGCACGCTACTGACCGACGAGGGACGGGGTCTCGATCACCAACTCATTGCACAGTGGACCGGGCAAATCGCAGCGCTGGTCAGCCAAGGCGTTGAGGTAGTACTGGTGTCGTCAGGCTCTATCGCTGAGGGCATGGCAAGACTCGACTGGGCCGTCAGACCCACGACCGTACACGACCTGCAAGCGGCTGCTGCCGTCGGGCAAATGGGTTTGGTGCAGGCTTACGAGTCCTGCTTCAAAGAACACGGCCTTGCCACTGCACAAATTCTGCTGACCCACGATGACATGGCCAATCGCCGACGTTATCTCAACGCCCGATCCACACTCAGAACCCTGCTGCGCCACCGCGTGATACCGGTGGTCAATGAAAACGACACCGTCACAACCGACGAAATCCGGTTTGGCGATAACGACACCCTCGCCGCTCTGGTTGCCACGCTCATCGACGCAGACACCCTGGTGTTGCTGACCGATCAAGAGGGTTTGTTCGACTCCGACCCCCGACACAACCCAAACGCACAATTACTGGAACGCGCCGACGCCGCCGACCCATCTGTTCGGGCGCTGGCCGGGCCATCAGCATCAGGCCTCGGCAGCGGCGGCATGCTCACCAAAGTGACCGCCGCAGAACGTGCGGCAGAAGCCGGTGCCACCACTATTATCGCCTCGGGACGCAAACCGGATGTGCTGCTTAAACTCAAAGCAGGCGACGCCATTGGCACCATGCTTACCAGCGATCAGCAAGTGCGACTGGCGCGTAAACAATGGCTGGGCAGCATGCTGAGGGCACACGGCACGCTGATGCTGGACCAGGGTGCCTGTGATGGCTTGAGACACAAAGGTGCCAGCCTGCTGTCTGTGGGTGTGGTCGACTCAAGCGGCGACTTTCAGCGCGGTGAGCTGGTGACCTGCCTTGATCCGCACAACGTTGAGGTGGCGCGTGGCTTAATCAACTACAGCAGCGATGAGGTTGCACGCATACATCGCACCCCCAGCCACCAGATAGAATCGGTGCTCGGCTACGCGCTCGAACCCGAACTGATCCATCGCGATAATCTGGTCGTGCAGACGTTACCGCAGCCAGAGGCTTAACCCAGAAGGCTTAATCCAGCTGTTTGATTCAGGGGATTAACAAAGACGGCCAATGCCAGCGACCAGTGCCAGCAAGCCAATGAAAGCAGGCCAATAGAAGCAGGCCAATAGAAGCAGGCCAGTGCTGGCAACAAAAGCTGATCGCGAAAAAAAGGGATGACGCACGCGGGACTGCGCACTACTGATTACCGACTGTGATTCGGCAACACGCTACGCAAGACTCTGCACAACACCCTGCACAACACTTTGGGGGGGGAGGCAAGCTGACCGGCAGAGCGCCGATCAGCCAAAAACCGTATGAGGCTGGTTTACAACGCGCGGATTTGAGCGTTAAAACGGCTCTTGTAACGGGCAGCTTTGTTTTTGTGGATCAGGCCTTTACGGGCCATGTGATCCAGCACCGGTACAGCTGCTTTGAACGCTGACTCTGCCTGCGCTTTGTCGCCAGCACCAATGGCACTGAAAACCTGCTTGACCTTGGTTCGCATCATCGAACGCTGGCTGGCGTTCAGTTGGCGATGCTTTTCAGCCTGACGTACGCGCTTTCGCGCTTGTGCACTGTTAGCCACGGGCTATCCTACCTCGAACAATATTTAAGTTAGCCGGTCATTATGATATCCAGAGCGAAGCGAGTCAAACAGATAAGTGCTGTTTTTAGCCGATAATTGACACACATGCGACGCCTGTAACTTCCCGGCAGCTATCATTGGTTCAAAATACCCCCAACACCGTCATAATACCCCGCCTCCACCCAGCCAACAGACCACCACCTTGACCGAACCAGACCGCCAACAGGACGTGCCGATGTCGACAGCGAAAACCCGGCAGGGGTTGCTTCGTTCGGGTGCTGTGGTGGGAGCAATGACCTTTATCAGCCGAATTCTCGGTTTTGTCCGTGACCAAATTCTGGCCATCGTGTTTGGTGCCGGTGCGGCCACGGATGTCTTTCTGGTGGCCTGGAAGATCCCCAACTTTCTGCGCAAGCTCTTTGCCGAAGGTGCATTCGCCCAGGCGTTTGTGCCTGTGTTCTCGGAATATCGCGAAAAGCGTGGCCGACAGGAACTCACTGATCTTGCAGCCCATGTCGCCGGGACCATGATACTGATCTTGCTGGTGATCTCAACGCTCGGCGTGATGTTCGCCCCGCTGTTGATTCTGCTGTTTGCACCGGGGTTCAGCGACGATCAGGCCCAGTTCGAGCTGGCCACACATATGCTGCGTATTACCTTCCCGTATCTCTTTTTTGTCTCGTTGCTCGCGTATGCCGGGAGCATGCTCAATACCTTCGGACGCTTCGCTGTGCCGTCGCTGACCCCCGTGTTACTCAACATTTGCATGATCCTCGCGGCGCTTTTTCTTGCACCGCTGTTCGAGCAGCCGATTGTTGCGCTGGCATGGGGTGTCTTTATTGCCGGTGTTGTACAGCTTTTGTTCCAGTGGCCGTTTCTGCAACAACTGGGACTGCTGCCCCGACCCCGCTGGGGCTGGCGGCACTCGGGTGTTCGGCGTATTCTGAAATTGATGGCACCGGTATTGTTCGGGTCGTCGGTGGCGCAGATCAACATTCTGCTCGACACCGTCATCGCCTCTTTTTTAATCACCGGCAGTTTGAGTTGGCTGTATTACTCTGACCGCTTGGTACAGTTTCCGTTGGGTATTTTGGGTGTTGCGCTGGCCACCGTGATTCTGCCGAGACTGTCTTCGCAGTTTTCGGCCGCCTCTGAACAAGATTACCGACACACCATCAGCTGGGCGATCAAGCTGACGCTACTGGTTGGATGCCCGGCCGCCGTCGGACTTCTCCTTCTGGCATCACCGATGCTCGCAACCCTCTTTGAATACGGCGCGTTTACCGCCCGCGACACAGCCATGGCAGCCTATAGTCTGGTTGCCTATTCGTTTGGTTTGCCAGCGTATTTACTGATTAAGGTGTTGTTACCGGCCTTTTTCTCGCGCCAGAACACACGTACGCCAGTCCGTATCGGCATCATCTGCCTGGTCAGCAACATGGTGTTAAACCTGATCTTCGTGTTTATTCTGGTTAAGGCCGACTTTGTCGCGCCACACATGGCACTGGCCGTCGCCTCAACCACCACCGCTTGGCAACAAGTGATTTTGCTGTATCTTCGGTTACATCAGGACACCATCTATCGCCTACCGGCGGCACTGATCCGTTATGGCTTAAAACTGCTGATTCCGCTGGCGCTGATGGCCGCTGTGATTGTGCTGTTAAATCCGGGTGACTGGTCATCGCTACAGGCAACAGAGCGCGCAGTGTGGTTAGTCGGTATAATTATCGCTGCTAAAGTGACCTACGTAGCAGGACTCCTGCTGGTGGGTGTCAGACCGGCAGATTTTGATTCGTCTACCCCAATCTAAAAAGGTATTACCTTCCCATGAAGGTCATTCGAGGACTCTATAACCAAACCCCGAATCACCGTGGTTGCGTGGCAACTATCGGTAATTTCGATGGCGTGCACCCGGGACATCTGGCGCTGTTCAATCAACTCAATACGCTGGCGCTTAACTATCGGTTACCCTCACTGGCGATTAGCTTTCAGCCTCTACCGCACGAGTATTTTAGCCCCGAAGCGGCCTCTACCCGCATCCAAACCTTCCGCGACCGTGTCGACAGTCTGGCCAGCACCGGACTTCAAAACCTGCTTTTGCTGCGCTTTGACGAGGCATTGGCGACACAGTCAGCCACGGCATTTGTCACCGACACACTGGTCGGCAAACTGGGGGTGAAGCATTTATTGGTGGGGGATGATTTTCGGTTTGGCGCCGGCAGGCAGGGCAACATGGCGTTACTCAAAGCGCTCTCTGCCGACGGCTCGTTTACGGTCTCGGATACCGACACTGTCAAAAGCGATGCGTTACGGGTATCGAGCACCCGCATCCGGCAACTCCTGGAGCACAACGACTGCGACGCCGTGAATCAACTGCTCGGTCGTCCACACCGTATCAGTGGCAGGGTGGTTCATGGCGAAAAAATCGGGCGAACACTCGGGTTTCCGACAGCCAACATAGCGCTCAAGAATCATCGCCCCTTATTGCGGGGTGTGTTTGCCGTGATGGCGCGCAACAAACGCGGAGACGCCTGGCCCGCCGTTGCCAACCTCGGTGAGCGCCCTACCGTCAATGGTCGGCAGCTGCTACTCGAAGTACACATGCTCGATACAACCGTCGACCTCTACGGGCAACACCTGAGCATCGACTTTCATCATTTTGTTCGTGGCGAAATGAAGTTTGATTCGCTGGATGCGTTAAAACAGGCCATTACCGATGACGCCGAAACCGCACGCCGTTATTTCGCGGACAAACCGTCAATTGCCGCGAGTAAACCCGATAGTTTTACGTTACAGTGACCAACGACCCAACCGCCCCTGGCACCCCGACATTATCAGAGACCCCGACGTGGCCGAGTACAAGAAGACCCTAAACCTACCCTCCACCGATTTCCCCATGCGCGGAAATCTGGCGGCACGGGAACCCGCTATGCTGCAACGCTGGGTTGATATGGACATTTATCAGGTTGTGCGTGATGCATCAGCCGGTCGCAAGACGTTCATTCTGCACGACGGACCTCCTTACGCCAACGGCGACATTCACATTGGACACGTCGTTAACAAGGTCATCAAGGACATGATCGTCAAGAGCAAGCAGCTGGCAGGCTTTGATGCTCCCTATGTGCCCGGTTGGGACTGCCATGGCCTGCCGATTGAAAATAAGGTTGAATCCATCGTCGGCAAACCAGGCGTCAAAATCGACGAGTCGGCCTTTCGTCAACAGTGCCGTGAATACGCAGAAAAACAGATCGACAACCAGCGAAACGAGTTCAAACGACTGGGCGTGTTTGGCGACTGGGACAATCCGTACCTGACCATGGCGTATCAGAACGAGGCCGATATCGTTCGCACGCTGGGCAAAATCATTGATCGCGGACACGTCTATAAAGGCGTTAAACCGGTGCACTGGAGCTGGGGTGCACACTCGGCGATGGCCGAGGCCGAAATCGAATACGACGAGAAAACCTCAACCGCCATTGATGTACGATTCCGGCCGCGTGAGCGCGATGCGTTTCTGGCTGCCTTTAACGTACAGTCTGACCTTGAGGTGTCGGTGGTTATCTGGACCACCACGCCCTGGACGATTCCCGGCAATCTCGCGGTTGCGGTCAACCCCGAGCTCAGTTACGCGCTTGTCGAGACCACGCTCAACAACGGCGCCGAACTCATCATGCTGGCCGAAGATATGGTCAGCACGGTCATGGCCCGTTATGGCACTGACACATTTAAGGTAGTCGGCACCGCCAGCGGTCAATCACTTGAGCGCCAGGTGTTAAAACACCCGCTATACGATCGTGATTCACTGATGGTGCTCGGCGACTACGTCACTATCGAGTCCGGTACCGGTTGTGTACACACAGCTCCCGATCACGGCGTCGACGATTTCTATACCGGTAAAAAATACGGCCTTGAGTTACTGAACAGTGTTGATGACAACGGCGTCTACAACAGCTGGGTCGAGCAGTTCGCTGGCGAACACGTGATGAAAGTCGATGCCCATTTGCTCGACGCACTGACCGAACAGCAAGCATTGGTACATCACGAAAAGTATCAGCACAGCTATCCGTTCTGTTGGCGCACCAAAACACCCATCATTTTCCGTGCGACACCGCAATGGTTTGTCAGCATGGATAACAACAACCTCAGACAAGACGCGTTAGCCGAAATCGCCAAAGTAAAATGGGTACCCGACTGGGGCCAACAACGTATCGAGGGCATGATTGCCAATCGTCCCGACTGGTGTATCTCCAGGCAACGTTACTGGGGTGTACCCATTACGCTGTTTATTCACAAAGAGTCGGGCGAACTGCACCCGAATACTCAAGGCTTGATTGAACAGGCAGCCACACTGATAGAAAAGAGCGGTATCCAGGCATGGTTTGATACACCCATTGAGACTTTTCTGCACAATGAGGCTGTCGACTATGACAAGGTCACCGACGTGCTTGATGTCTGGTTCGATTCCGGCTCGTCGTTCGAGCACGTGCTGAACCGGCGTGACAACCAAACCTATCCGGCCGACATGTACCTTGAAGGCTCTGATCAACACCGCGGATGGTTTCATTCGTCATTGCTGAACAGTGTGGCAGTCAATCGCATTGCGCCTTACAAACAAGTGCTGACACACGGCTTTACCGTCGATGCCAAAGGCCGAAAAATGTCGAAGTCACTCGGTAATGTTATCGCGCCACAGAAAGTCATGAAAACTCTGGGTGCCGACATCATCCGCCTGTGGGTCTGCTCGGCAGACTACCGTGGCGAGATGAGCGTCTCCAACGAAATTTTGGAGCGCATGTCTGACGCATACCGACGTATTCGTAACACCGCGCGTTATCTCTTGAGTGCCATCAATGATTTTGATCCGAGCACTGACAGCGTGCAGCCAAACGATATGCTGGCTCTGGATTTATGGGCTGTGAATCGCGCACTGGAAACACAACAGGCGGTTGATCAGGCCTTTCACGATTACAATTTTCATGCGGTCTATCAGCAGGTGCATAACTTCTGCGCTATTGATATGAGCAGCTTTTATCTCGACATCGTCAAAGACCGTCAATACACGATGGCTGCCGACAGTCACGGTCGCCGGTCAGCACAAACGGCGATGTACCACATCATTGAAGCGATGGTGCGCTGGATTACACCGTTTCTGAGCTTTACCGCCGATGAAATATGGCAACATATTCCGGGCGAGCGTGGCGTTACCGTGTTTACCGAAACCTGGTACGAGGGTTTGTACCCCCTGTCAGCATCGAGCAACAACACGCTGTCCGCCGATGACTGGACCAATATCATTGGGTTGCGCTCCCTTGTGCTCAAAGAACTCGAAACACTGCGGGTCTCCGGCGCGATCGGCGGGTCTGTCGACGCTGCCGTGACGGTTTACGCCGACGGACCAGTCTACGACGCCGCCCAAAAACTCGGTGATGAACTGCGCTTTGTGCTGATTACCTCGTCGGCAATATTGCTGCCGACAGACCAACGTGCTGCTGACAGCCAAAACGTTAGCATGACCGATGCATCCGGCGCAGACATCAACGTCTCGATCAGTGCCACGGCCTCTGCAGATGCCAAATGCGCGCGCTGCTGGCACCACCGTCCCGACGTTGGCAGTCACGCAGAACATCCCGAAATCTGTGGCCGCTGCGTGAGCAACATCAGCGGCGATGGCGAGCAGCGTATCCACGCATAACGGAGACATGCATGGCAGTTCTGACCCGATTTCTGATTACGCTGGTTGTTATCATTGCCGATCAAATCACCAAAACGTGGGTGAACGGCACGCTGAAGCTTTATGAGCAGGTGGAAGTCACTTCCTTTTTTAATATCACACTGCTTTATAACAAAGGCGCGGCGTTTAGTTTTTTGAGTAACGCCGGTGGTTGGCAACGCTGGTTGTTCACCGGCATCAGTGCCGTCGTCAGCGTGGTACTGATCGTCTGGCTGTATCGGCTCCTGCGCCACGAGAAAATGATGGCATGGTCTCTGGCTTTGATTCTGGCAGGCGCTATCGGCAATCTCATCGATCGGGTGCTTTTCGGTCACGTCATTGATTTTATTCAGGTGCACTACAACAACTGGTACTTCCCGTCGTTTAATGTCGCCGATGCTGCGATATCCATTGGTGCAGTTTTAATGCTCTACGTGACTTTCACACAAGAGCCCGAACCATCGACCAAACCTGACTCCACTCCCCCCGGAAACTGATAATGAAAATCCTGCTCGCAAACCCCAGAGGATTTTGTGCCGGTGTAGACCGTGCCATTGAAATCGTTGAACGGGCTCTCGAAATTCATGGTCGCCCTGTCTACGTTCGACACGAAGTTGTGCACAACAAATATGTTGTCGACTCTCTCAGAGACAAAGGCGCTGTGTTTGTCGATGAGCTGGATGAGGTACCCGATGACTGCACAGTGATCTTCAGCGCACATGGTGTCTCTGAAGCGGTGGAAACCGAAGCCACCACACGAGGCCTGCAAGTGTTTGATGCCACCTGTCCACTGGTGACCAAGGTACATCTGGAAGTACTGCGGTATGCGCGCCAGGGCCGTGATGTGATTTTGATCGGACACGCAGGACACCCGGAAGTAGAAGGCACAATGGGGCGCTATGACACCACACATGGTGGCAGTATTATTTTGGTTGAAACACCTGAAGACGTTAAAACCATCACCGTTAAAAATGCCGATGAGCTGGCATTTGTATCACAAACAACGCTATCGGTAGATGACACCCAAGCAGTGATCGACGCTTTGCGGGTTCGTTTTCCAAATATTGATGCACCGAAAAAAGATGATATCTGTTATGCCACACAAAACCGCCAGGACGCGGTTAAACGTTTGTGCGATCAGATAGATTTGCTGCTGGTGGTTGGCGCCTCAAACAGCTCAAACTCCAATCGGCTTCAGGAACTGGGGCAGCGTGCGGGTGTCGAGTCGCGGTTGATTACACGCGCCAGTGATATCGAAGATGCTTGGCTTGCAGATAAACAAGCGGTGGGTGTTACTGCCGGTGCATCGGCGCCGGAAGTGTTGGTTGAAGAAGTGGTGCAGCGATTGGAGGCGGTGTCGGGTTCTCGTGCCTCCGAATTCGAAGGGATCACAGAGACAATGTCATTTGCGATACCCAAAACGCTACGGCGAATGGATATTCAACCGTAACGTTTTGAGTAGTGTCAGCTCAAGAGGCTTTCAGTAAGTTCTGAATGCCAACCAACCGCGTGGTGGCTTCTTGCATTATTTTGGCAGGTGCCAGAATATCAATACCGGCCTGCTGTAATCGTCGAGCCAACAACAGATTATCTGCCGAAGGAATCGACGATGCATCCTCATCAGGCATCTCGGACTGAATAATCAACAGTGCCGCGGTGTTTAAGTCAGCGTAGGAGATATCACCCGTGTGGTTTCGATACCACTGACGGGATGTCTCGGCACACTCCACGAAAACCGGCGCAAAATCCCATGTGCGCAATAACCAGCTACTGCTGATTTCGCCAAGGCTATTCACAACACCCACCAACTTCTCACGATCTTCAAACTGCTCTGCATGCCGATTGGCATATGTCAGCAGCATCAGTTCGCCAATATCAGACGTCAAGGCTGCAAGTTGAGCGACATCGGGGTTTAGGTGCGGCAGATCTTTCGCCAACACATACATAATGACACTGGCCAGTGACGAGCGTTGAATATAACGACGAAACCTTGCCTCGATCGCTGCATTACCTGGCTGCATCGAGTTGGATTTCAAAAGCCCCACCAGTGTTTGCATGGTGCTTTCTATGCCCAACCGTGAGATTGCTCCCCGAATAGACTGGATGGCGTCACCGCCGTTACCTTCAGCGCGATTGGCAGCCAACACAATGTGTGAAGACAACCCCGGGTCGGTTTGAATCATCTCGGCCAGTTCCGGAATTGCGACCTGCCCGCCGCCAGTCAATACAGAGGTAATGCGAGTCGTGTTTTCGTTAAAGCACGCCAAGCTGATCTTATTGACCTGAATGTCGTTGATGATGTCATCGAATATCAGGTTGTCCAGCGGACCAACTTCAACATCAAGCACGTGTACCGAATTTTTCTGTTGCTCACGCAACAAAATATCATACTGCTCGCGCCCAAACTTCACGAGTGTAGCAGCGCCACCGGCTTTCAGGCTTTGATAACTTTTGTTTTCAAACAGCGGCTGAGCTGCCTCGGGTGTACCGGCAGTGAGTGAACCCACCTCGTCCTTACCCTGCATCAGGTTAACGCTACCGTCTACCAGATACATCATAAAACGGTGTGCGTTTTCTTGTTTAACCTGATCGTTACGTTGCAGGTGCTGAACGGTGGCACTGCGACACAGTGAACCACGATTCTGCACGGTCAGTTCGTTTATCGGTGCAACAGACCCTGCGGCTTTCAACAGCACTTCCGTGTTATCAGTTTTCTTCCCGGCACCTCTGGAAGCATCACTTTTAAACATGGTGTTTAGTCCTCGTCCGCACAGGAGCCGCTGATTCCATAGGGGCTGACACGATTCGGTGGTGAAGCATCAACATCGTTTTTGCGTGAAGCCAACATCGGTAAGGTGGTCACAAATACTTCACTTGCCTCCGAACCTAGCGCTTTGGCACGTGCAGTGATCTGCACGTAGGACCAACGCGCCGAGCTGGCCGGATACAGCAGCGTAAAATAACCTGACCCGTTAGCGTCAGTGGTAATTTGACCACCCTCTACTGTCGGTATATTGGTTTGTGATGCCGCGATTGACGCAGGATCCTGCGGATCGAGGACACCATTGTTATTGATGTCTTCGCCAGCCTCGACATCCAGAATACGATTACCATTAGCGTCTTCCGCAGCGCAAGTCACACTGGGATCTTTTGCCCACTCGGTTGGCGCATCTGACGGAGACAGTACAAACATACCCTTCTCATATTGCACCGGCAGCAGTGAGACCTCGATAATGGCATTTTCAATCGGTGTACCACCACCGTCGGCTACCTGTACCGCAAACGGTAATCCGTACTGAGTCTCGCTGGCGATAACATCCAGCAAACCCGAAGTACCCAACGTTACGTTCAGCACACGTTCTACAACGGTCAGATTGAGTGCGCCTGCTACATTGGTGTCCAACACCGAAGCGTCTATGGTGATTTCATTAAACTCGGTAGGTAACACACCCGCTTTGAAGGTTGTAATTGCCTCACCATCACTGTTGGTCATCGCCGACGCGGGATTGAGCTGTCCGCCTTTCAGATCATTACTGGCAAACACCACTTCGCGGTTCTTCACCGGGTTGCCGTTAGCATCAATAACTTTGGCTGTAATCGTGGCGTTATCAAGTGTTGGGACACGCGTAGCAGTGGCCGATATGATGGCCGTATCCGGTGTGGTTGCCACAAACTCAATGGCAATTTGCGTAGCCGGATCGCCACCTGATGCCGCTGCGGCTGACAACGTCGCCGGGCCGGCACTGGAAGATTGTACTTTTACCACAGCCTTTCCGTTAACGTCGGTGGTCACTGTCTCGCCATCGATAATCTGTCCTGCAGTGATACCCATACGCAGTGTTTGGCCGACAACAGGCTGGTTATTACTTAACCATTCGACGACGATACGTCCCTGGCTGTCAACTTCAAATTCATGTCCTGCGCTGATATTCGAGAATGTCAGAATATCCTGTGCAACGGTAAGCTGGTGCGAACCGATGACTGTCTGATCAAACGCAGAGGCAGTGATGACATCATCGCCAAAATTACTGCTAACGGTCACTTGCGCCTGACCATCACTGTTGGTGATCACGCTTGACGCAGAGAGATTGTTACCGGTTGCTGAGCGGAAAAAGACGGGTTGATTGGCAATTGCCTCACCGGTGCCGTCGGTCAGTGTCGCGGTCAATACAGCCGGATCACCCAGTACCACAGACGATGCCCCGGCAAGATTTACTGTTGTACCGGAGGCCTCTACCAGCACTTCCTGGCTGGACGCGCCGGTCACAACACCGACAAGGATGGTTTCGTTTTTAAACGAACCCGCCAATGAGAGTTCAGCAACCGCCTGCCCGTTGTCGTCAGTTTCAGAGCTGAAGTTCTCCAGCGCTCCGCTGGTGGCGGTAAAAGTGACCGGTGCATTGGCTACCGTACGGTTTCCAACATCAGTCACCCGTGCAGTGATCACTGCGACCGTACCACTGCCTGTCGAAATAGCACTTTGATTCGATGTTGCCGACACGCTTAGCCCGGCAACCGCCTCCGCTGCGACAAGCGCTTCGGTATCGACGACAACCACATCTTCCGGTCGGTTACCACAAGCTGACAGTAGTAGCGAGCTTGCCAACGCGGTGAAGAGTATACGTTTCATAATCACAACCTTAAAATTTATTCTGACTGACGCTGAGGTTTGTATAGAGCCTGACAATCCGTTACCGACCGTTTACCGGTAACCGCCAAAGAAATACTGAAAACCAATATTGGTTGTCGTGAAATTGCCATCATCGATATTCAAATGGCTGAGGTTTAATGCTGTCGTCGGGCTACCAAACAGATTGATACCAATACCGGTCGCGGTGCCCGAATCTTCCAACCCCAGTTCAGAATCTGCTTGCAGTGCAGCCTGCCCGGCCATCAGATACACACCCACGCGGTCCCAGGTGTAACCCAATCGAACCAGCAGCGCCTGATAGGCCAGTTGAGAATCTGTTACCAAGGAGCCCGAATCGTCGGATGAAAACCCGGCTCTAAGTTCGACTCCCAAAAACTTTGTATAAGTCAGGCCAAATGCAGCGTTCAGCTCTTTGGCACTGGATTCCGACCCGGTGCTGTTGATGATCGCGCCATCACCAAGACCGAGCGAATAGAAATATTTGGGCGTCTCGGCACTGGCCTGACTTGCCACCATCAAACACCCTGCGATCAGACTACCGAGTCTAGCTTTCATTTATAGCGTCTCCGTTATCCCGAATTCAGCGCTGTGGCCCATTCGGGATAGAGTGATCTGCAATGTGCGCCTCCGCTTGCGCTAAGCCACTGCAGTTAAAAATATGAACATGATCAAAATGTCGGCCAGTTCCGCCAATTCCTTTAGAATGCGTATCAATCGGGTAAAAGGCCTACAGACACCGGTTCACTATGCAATTGAACCGGCAGGAAGGCGTTGTTAACCCGAAGTTCGTCAAGTTTTGGCGTGAACTGGGACTTCAATCACATTTGAGTCGAGCTTCACACGGGGTGTAGCAGAACTCGCACCAACGGAGACACTTATGCTGTGGGTCAAAGCTTTTCACCTCATTTTTATGGTGACCTGGTTTGCCGGATTGTTTTATTTGCCACGTGTGTTTGTCTATCACGCGATGAGCACAGATCAGGCACAACGCGACACGTTTAAGGTGATGGAGCGAAAACTTCTGGTCATGACGCACATCGGCGGAGTGCTGACGCTGCTGTTTGGAGTATGGCTGTTGGCAGGCTGGCTGCCCACGCTGATCACACTCGGCTGGATGCAGTGGAAACTGGCCTTGATTGGCGGTTTGATCGTCTACCACCTGTATTGCGTCAAACTGGTGTCAGATCTGGCCAATGACCGAAAGATCAAAGGTCACGTATGGTACCGGCTGTTTAACGAAATTCCGGTGCTGTTTTTGGTGGGTATTGTGCTGTTGGTGGTTGTTAAACCGTCATTGTAGGGGCAGTTAGCGGGTGGCAATCCAGATCACGGGCCAGTTTCTGCCAGCCCTTGCCAGTTTTACTGCCAGTTTTACTGCCAGTCTGTCACCGACTGCTGCCCGTTCAATAAAGCAAGTGCAGTAAACAAGAACAGTAAACAAGGGCAGCAAACCAGCCCAGCAAACAAGGACCAAGCCATGGCGGTGAAGATGCCTCCGAGGGCGTCTTGTCAGGCTTTTTCGAGTAACGGGTGGAGTTCTTTGAGTGCGAGTGAATACACTTTGCGCTTGAAGAAAATGACTTGGCGGCTGGGCTCCCAGTAGTCTATCCAACACCAGTGGTCGAATTCAGGCTTATCGCCGACGCTCAGATCAACCGCGGATTCTTTGCCGACCATTCGTAACATGTACCAGATTTGTTTCTGGCCCACACACACCGGTTGCTGGTTACGGCGCACGTACCGCTTTGGCAAACGATACTTCAACCACTCGCGGGTACAGCCCAACACCTCAACATCGTGTGGTTTGAGGCCAGTTTCTTCTTCGAGCTCGCGATACATCGCCTGCTCGGGAGATTCTTTGCCATCAATGCCGCCCTGCGGGAACTGCCACGCGTTCTGACCGACACGACGCGCCCAGAACACCTTGCCTTCATCATTACTGAGAATAATGCCGACATTGGGTCTGTATCCATCATGATCAATCACTGCGCACCATCTGTTTTTATAATTGACGCCATCTCGTTGCCTGATTTTTCCAAACTTTTGGCCTGCCAGCAACCCCCCGATTCCAAGTTGTCCCTGTCAGAGCCAACTAACGTCGTCTTGCCAGGTTTATGACGCGAACCTGGTCATAAGGTTTACCGGATCACCGTGGCGGGTTTTAGGTTTTGGGAAGTGTGACACCCCGCTGGCCCTGATATTTGCCGCCGCGGTCGCCGTAGCTGGTTTCGCAGACTTCGTCGGATTCGAAGAACAGGAACTGGGCGACGCCTTCGTTGGCGTAGATGCGGGCCGGCAAGGGCGTCGTGTTGGAGAATTCCAGGGTCACGTGGCCTTCCCACTCGGGCTCCAGCGGAGTCACGTTCACGATGATGCCGCAGCGCGCATAGGTCGATTTGCCCAGGCAAACTGTGAGCACATTGCGCGGAAT
>CALDUO010000229.1 GCA_937923745.1 uncultured Granulosicoccaceae bacterium | reverse complement strand
CACTGGTCATTGATGGGCCATCACGTCGTTATGCGCATGCGCATGAAGCCAATAACTCAAGCATGCCCGTGTTACGGTATACCTATGATCCGTTGAGCACCGCGAATGCTACAACGTGCGTATCGGAAGAAGTTATTACTAACTTGGCAGTTTCATCAGACGATGGCCGCGAATACTCCAATGGTGTCGTCGATACCAATGACTATTATCCGTTGTTACCAACAAACGGTGCAGAGCGTGTTGCGCTGCGATTTCGTGACGTCAAAATTCCACAAGGTGCGGTTATCGACTCTGCCGCTGTAACGCTAAGAAATGGCTATTCCAGTTGGAACTCAGGCACCGTAAATTACGATATTGCTGTCGAGCTCAGTAACAACTCTCCTACGCTTAAAACTTACAGAAGGCGAGATATCTCGGGCAGATCGGTTACTTCCAATAGCATTGCGTGGAACAATCCGCCAGGCAACCTTTCATTCCAATTCTACGATTCGCCCAACTTAGCCCCTTTGGTGCAGCAAGTGGTTGATCGCCAGGGATGGAGGTCGGGTAATGCCATGTCTATGATCATCCGAAAAAGCAACGGCAACGGTTGGCGTCGGTATGCCTCTGGAAGACTATTCTATGGCAAACCAAAACTGACCATAAAATACTCAGCACAGGTCAGCGCAGGCGAAGCACCAGGCTTCATTACTGTGCGCGATAAATTAAAATCACTTGTATCTGGCATGGTTGCAACAGGCGGCACGCCTATCGTTGATGCTTTGTATGAGGCCTCGAATTATTTCGGTGGACAGCCTGTGGACTATGGCAAAACACGCGGTTACTCATATTACGTTAGCGGCAACCATAGGGTATCAACGCCAGCCTCATACACAGGCGGATCTGTAAACAGCGATGCACGGTGCACAGCCTCTGACCCAAACAATTACTACTGCAGAACTGAAAATATTGGCGGCACTCCGACCTATATTTCACCCATTGAGTCGTCTTGCCAAAGTAATCACATTGTGTTGCTCTCTGACGGTGAACCCAGCACTCACTACGCACATTCCAAGGTGCTGGCAAAAACACAAGCCGGTAATTGCTCTGACGGGAGCTGGGCACGACGTTGTGGTGTCGAGTTAGCGCAATGGATGAACACCGCAGACCAAAATACGGCAGTAGCCGGTGTGCAAACGGTGAAAACCCACACAGTAGGTTTGAGCATTAACAGCACGTTCTTACAAAACCTCGCCTCGGCAGGTGGCGGCCAGTACCATACCGTATCGTCATCGCAAGCTTTGGCGAGCGCTTTTAATGAAATTCTCTCTGAAGTAGCAGCGACAGAAACCAGTATTGTTTCAGCCGGCACCACCGTGAATCAGTTTAATCGGCTGACGCACCGTGATGATTTGTATTTTTCTGTCTTCAAACCAGAAGCGACACCACGCTGGTCGGGCAATCTCAAAAAATACAAACTCAAGGCTGATGCCAGTGGTATTTCAAGAGTCCATGATTCTTCGACGCCGCCAATTCCGGCCATCAATGAGAGCACCGGCTACTTTGACAATGCTGCCAAGAGCTTTTGGAGCACAACCGCCGACGGTAGCACGGTACAGGACGGTGGCGCTGCCAATCGCCTGAGCTTAACCGATGCCGCCACTGGCTCTGATCGCAACATTTACACCTACACCGGCAGCGGCGCGCCTAACTATGTGGACCTGACGCATGCCAATCACGCACTGGATGAGTCTAACAAAAACAGGATCACCAAAGCCTTACTCGGCATCGAAAGCGAGGACAACAAATATCACACCAATTTACTGAAATGGGCACGCGGTGTCGATATTTTGGATGATGATAATGATGGCTCCACAACCGATATTCGCTTGCATATGGGTGATCCTATGCATTCAAGGCCATTGATCGTTAATTATTCTGGCGGTAGTGAAACCAGCCCTAACTCAACGGTGTTCGTTAGCACCAATGAAGGTCTGCTGCATGGCTTTGACACAGAGACCGGCAAGGAAAGATTTGCGTTTATGCCCAAAGAGTTGTTGGGTAATCTGAATAAGTTTTTCCAGAACGAGTCGTCCGTCAGACATCCTTACGGCCTCGACGGCCACTTGAGTTACTTGCTGGAAGACACCAACAACAATACGACGATTGATTCTGGCGAAAAAGCCATGCTCTATAGTGGTATGCGACGCGGTGGCAGAAACTACTACGCGCTTGATATCAACAACAAGACGAAGCCCAAACTCGCATGGAGCATTATCGGTGGCGAGACTGGCTTTGAACAGTTGGGTCAAACATGGTCGAAGATGCTACCGACTAAAATCAAAGTCAATGGTGCTGAAAAACGCGTCTTGATATTCGCAGGCGGCTACGACACGAAACAAGACCCTCTGCCAGAGGGTACGGCTGATGTCCGTCGAGAGGATAACATTGGACGCGCCATTTATATTGTTGATGCGTTTACCGGCAAGAAAATCTGGACGGGTAGTGGTGTTGCCACCCAGTCAGGTCCCGGTGCTTTCGCTTATTTTAGCGATATGAAATACAGCATTCCGTCCAACATTCGAGTCATCGACATCGATACTGATGGTCTCGCTGATCAAATGTATGTTGGTGATATGGGCGGACAGCTGTGGCGTTTTGACATCAACAACTTTGACGATGGTCAACCGCTGGTCACCGGTGACACCATTGCCGAATTTGCGCAATCGTCAAGCACCAGTGGCGCACGACGCTTCTTTTATGAGCCAGATGTAGCACTGCATTCACACGATGGCGAAAAGTTACTCACTATCGGTATTGGTTCTGGCTGGCGCGCGCACCCGCTCGACAATGTGATCGACGATGCATATTACGTCATCAGAACCAAGGATGTTGCTGGCAA
>CALDUO010000228.1 GCA_937923745.1 uncultured Granulosicoccaceae bacterium | reverse complement strand
TCTAGTTTTCACGCACCGCGTACAGTACTTCCTCTAGCGATGACTTGCCCTCGAGTACAAGGCGTATGCCGTCGTCGAGAATACCCGGTGTCAGCGTCCGCGCGTAGGCCTCTATTCGGTGCTCGGATTCACCGTCGTGGATCATCGAGCGCATGGTGTCATCGATATTAACCACCTCGTAAACACCGGTTCTGCCCGAGAACCCTGTGTGACTGCAGGCATCGCAGCCGTGGGGCACACAAACACCGGTCGCCTGATCCGCCGGTACACCGAGGGTTTCGAGTTCGGGGATGGTCGGGGTTGACGGCCGTTTGCACTGATCGCACAACACGCGCACCAGTCTTTGCGCGACCATTGCGACCAACGAAGATGACAACAGAAAAGGTTCAATACCCATATCGCGCAGACGGGTGACCGAGCCCACGGCCGTATTGGTGTGTAGGGTGGAGAGGACAAGGTGACCGGTTAAACTGGCCTGTACAGCGATTTCAGCGGTTTCGACATCACGTATTTCACCGACCATGACGATATCCGGATCCTGACGAAGAATGGCGCGCAGGCCACGGGCGAAATCGAGTTCGACCTTGTTGTTAACCTGTGTCTGCCCAATACCGTCAATGTAGTACTCAATCGGGTCTTCGACGGTCAGAATAGAGTATTTGGAGGTGTTGAGTCGGCTCAGTGATGCGTAAAGGGTCGTGGTTTTACCCGAACCTGTTGGTCCGGTCACGAGGATAATGCCGTGCGACAGTGATAACGAATTAGTCAGGTTTTCAAACGCTACCGCTGGCATACCGAGGTGTTCAAGGTCGAGCCTGCCAGCTTGCTTGTCGAGTAATCGCAGTACCACTCGCTCGCCATGTCCAGACGGTAGTGTAGATACCCGCACGTCCACCGGGCGGCCCGCAATTCTCAACGAGATACGGCCATCCTGCGGGAGTCGGCGCTCGGCAATATCGAGTTTTGCCATAACTTTTAATCGGGAAATCACCAGAGGTGCAATCGCTCTGGGCGGCTCCAGCAGTTTTTGCATCACGCCATCCACGCGGTAGCGGATAGCCAGACGTTTTTCAAAGGGCTCTATATGAATATCCGAGGCCTGCTTACGAACCGCTTCGGTCAGCATGGCGTTGATCAGCCGGATAACCGGTGCGTCATCGGTTGATTCGAGCAGATCTTCGGGTTCTGGCAGTGCATCGGCCAGTTGTTCAAGGTTCAGGTCTTCACCGAAATCATCCATGATATCGACCGCCTGTCCGGTCTCGCCTTCATAGTGCCGCGTCAGTCGCGCATCAAAGTCGTCGCTGCTGACTTCTTCGGAGGTGACAGCCTGTTTGGCTTTTCGGCGTGCTTCGGTCAGGGCCATCATCGTGATGCCTGACTTGTGAACGAGTAACAGTCCGCGCTCGGGGTCAGCTTCAAGCAGAACACCGTGGCGTTTTGCGAACGTGTAGGGCAGGTCGGTGAACGGGGCAATGGTTTTGGCGGTGAGCGGTGCCTCGGCTTTGGCTGCGGTAGCGACCGGAGTGGCGCTGCCGGCCACTGGCTGGTTGGCAGCGTCGAGCTCTTCGACGTTGAGTCCGTCGACATTGGTGCCAACGTGCTCGGAGATCGTCGCATCAGGCTCACCGACATCAATAAAGTTGTCGCGGAGATTCTCGGTAATTTTGTCGCCTGGCGCCGCCATTCTGCTCATCGGTTAAACCTGTTGTGTCTCGCGTTCGGCCCTTGGTGAGCCGACTCTGTCGGTTCAGTTCAGGCGTTTGGTCTGTGATAGGTCATTCGGACCAACTACCGTGCCGGATGTTCCGGTGCTCTCTGCTGTTTCCAGAGTGGGCAGTTTGATTGTGTCGGTGGTCACAGTTGGTGATGGCCCTGTCGTGGTTGGTCCAGTCGCAAGGCCGTCATCCAGTGAATTGGTCAAGGCGCTGCTGGTGGCCGGAACGATGGTGCCTATGGCGTCAGCGTCACCGGTGACTTCTTCACCGTTATAGAACAAGTGTAGTTCGGGTAGCAGCGGAAGTTGTTTTATTGTCAGGGGCTCACCCTCGTACTGTGACAGATGAGCAGACCTTAAATCATCATATTTGCTGCGACTGTAATAATCAGCTGACTCTACGTCGCGAAGAATGGTCGGATGCAAGAACACCATCAGGTTGCGCTTGGACTTCGTCGTCGACTGGTATCGGAACAGGTTACCCAGCACCGGAATATCACCCAGGAGCGGTACTTTTTCGTTGGTATCGTTCAGTTGATCATCGATCAGGCCACCCAGCACCAGGGTTTGGCCGTCTTCGACCAGTACCGTGGTCTTGATGGAGCGTTTGTTGGTCGTGATGTCTGATGCGCCAGTCACCGAGGTGTTGCTGACGTCAGATACTTCCTGCTCAATATCCATTTTGATGTTGTTGCCCTCGTTGATCTGAGGCTTCACTTTCAGGCTGATACCGATATCCTGCCGTTCAATGGTCTGGAACGGGTTGTTGTTGGCACTGGAGAGCTGCGTGCCTGTCACAAACGGTACATTTTGCCCAACCACGATTTCCGCTTCCTGGTTGTCCATGGTGACCAGTGTGGGTGTTGACAGGATATTGTTGTCTGAGTCGGAGGCAATAGCCGAAACAAGGAAACCGAAATCGATGCCGTTGGCACCACCCGCCCGGCCCAGTGCCAGTGACAAGCCGGAGGAGAGCCCCGAGGTGCCACCGGATGCAATCTGACTGGCAAGTGCCTGTGTTGCGCCACCGAGGTTGGTGTAGGCCGCAGGTCGGTCTGAATCAGTGCCATCGACCGCGAAGTTCACACCGATGGCTTCGCTGTTGTTCTGCGACAGTTCCGCAATGATCGCCTCAACGAGGACTTGTGCCCGTCGGATATCCAGCTGCTCGATGACTGCCAGTATGCTGCGCATTTCATCGGGCGGTGCGGTGATAATCAGTGCATTGGTGTCTTCATCGGCCTGAATATCGACTTGCGCCTGTTCGTTGTCGGTGTTTGTGTTTCGTCTGATAATGGACGCTGTCGGCACTGGCGCAGGGGCCGCACCGTCACCGCTTGGGGCAGCAGCTACTGCCGGTGTCGCGGTTCCGCCGTCTTCGCCACCGCCAGTACCGATCTTTGCCTGTCCTTGAGACACGCCGGTCAGGATGGTGATCATGTCGGCCGCGTTGGCGTAGCGCAGGTACACGACCCGAGTGTTTCCGCCTGACTCAACCGGGGTATCGAGATTGGCAATCAGGCCGCGCATGCGCACTCTGGCAGCCGTGTCACCACTGAGCAGAATACTGTTGGTCCGCTCGTCTGCGGCAAATCTCACCGCGCCAGGCGACTGTCCGGGCTGTCCGCCACCGGTTTGCAGCGAGCCCAGAATTCGGATGACCTCACGCGCTGATGCATGGTTCAGTCGAACCACTTCGACCTCTTCGTTGTCGGGCCGGTCAATACTGTCGATGATGCTGATCAGACGGCTGATATTGGAGGAGCGATCGGTAATGATCAGTGCGTTACTGGCAGCGTATGCGGCGAGATGGCCCTGTTGTGGCACCAGTGGACGCAGTATGGGCACCAGTTGTGCTGCCGGTACATTCACGATCTTGATGACTTGCGTGACCAGCTGATCCGAGTCCGGAATGTTGGCGTCGTACTCGGGAACCGGCCCTTGCTTGGCGTTGACATCCGGAACAATTTTTATCAGGTCACCGGCTGGCACAGCAGAAAAACCGTGTACCTGAAGCACTGACAGGAAGGTGCTGTAGAGCTCTTCGGCGCTCAATGGGTTCGAGGAGATCACGGTAACCTTGGCTTTAACGCGAGGGTCGACGACAAAGTTTCTGCCCGACTGCATCGATACCGTGGAAATCAACGAATGGATATCAGCGTTTTTCAGGTTCAGCGTAAATTCTTCGTCTTGTGCCAGCGACAGCGTGCTCGCACCAAGGAGCAGTGCTGCAGAGAGACCGGTCGACAGATATTTGCTGATCGCGGACGGCAATGGACGTCGGCGGAATAGGTGTGGTTCAACGTCCATAACTTACTCTGCCAGTGAGATCGAGAGTGGGATTTCGATACCATCCCTGAGAATAGTCACTTCCAGGTTTTGCGCTTTTACGGCATTACGCAGCGCCCTGATACCCTGTTTTTGACTGTTTAGCTCTATATTGTTGACCCGTTTGATAACGTCACCGGCAATGATACCTTGCGCTTCCAAAATTTCGGGGTTCTGCTTCGGTGTGATTCGGTAACCGACCAGCTTGCCGTTCTCCTGGTAGGGTTCTGCCGCGACGACACGGCCCAGCAGTGACGGGTTACGCGCCAATGTGTCCCGCAGTGCGCCCGGGGTAGAGGGTAATTCCGGGATACCGCCGTTCACGTCGCCGCTGCCGCCACTTTGGGAGCTGGCCGCCTGAGTCACGACAGGTTGGCGTGTCGCGATGGGGGTAGAATTTTCGGGGAGTTTCAGAATCTCTTCACGACCACGATTGTCGATAATCACGTAGTCTGCAAAAACCTCTTTGAGGGAGGCGTTGCCAATAATGGTGTCGCCCACACGGTAGGCGTTTTCATCATTGCCGTTTGACGTAATGATGGCCATTGCCCGCCGTTGAGGTGTGTAGGCGAACACGCCAGCGAGTTTCAGGTTTAGCTTGGTCTCTACAACTGGCGCTTTCACCTTTTTTTCGGGCTCTTTGGGAGCTTCGGTCGCATCACCGAACAGGTGTCTGCCTGCAATCTGGCGTCCGAGTGCCAGTTTATCCAGTGATGGCTCAGGCCCGGGTGCTGCCGAGACAGTGCTGGCGGTTGGCATGGTGATCGCCGCGTCGGAATCCGGGATTATCTTGATAAACAGGGCAGCCAGCGCATGGCCGATCAGAATGACCAACACGGTGTTTGCCCAGCGTGGAAGCCGCTGAACGCCTGCGGTTTGTTCGCTACCGGTCGATTTGCTTGTGGCGGTTTGTGCGTTCATCGTGCCCAGAATACATGAGTTTTGTGACGTGAGTCGGCCATTATAATCCCTGAAACAGGTAAATAAACCAAGTATTTATAAACGTTTCTTAAGTCATTCCGTTGACTCTGTTGACGCACGATAAGGTGCTAACAGTAGAAATAGACCGTGTAGGGCGCATTTGCAACGATAAAGCCACACATAATTGCCTGTTTCACAGATCTTTTAAGCGTCTGTGTGGGACACACCAACCGGTGGCACGTTCGCTGTTTTGGGATGACGTGTCGGTAAGACGTGCCGGAATAAGTGTCGGTCTTCGTGCCGGTTGACCAGGTGGCTGGGGCATATGGGCCGGATAACAGCGTGTGACGCCGAGCGTCGATCAGCTCCCGGCCTCTGTCTACGCTTCAATTCTGCCTCTTTATTAACTCTTTGCGGTGTTTCCGGGGCGTTTGTGCCGAGTGTATTGGATGGTGTTACCGGTGGTCGTTAATGGCAGTCGCTACTGCCAAGTGTTTCCGGGTGATGTGTGGTGAAGGTTTCGGTGAATATCCTGCGGGCCGTTGCCGTTGC
>CALDUO010000227.1 GCA_937923745.1 uncultured Granulosicoccaceae bacterium | reverse complement strand
TCCTCGCCAGCTATAGATCTGCGTGGTGTGAATGCCCAGCTGCCTGGCAGCGGCGGTTACACCTACCGTTTCAGCCAGCTTGACTGCTTCCTTTTTGTATTCGTCAGAACGCGGGATACGCTCTGATTTCTTCGTTTTCTTGCGTGTTGTCATGGGACACCTCAGTTGCGATATTATCGCTTAACTGGCTGTCCGTTGGTACAGGGGAGGATCAAACTTCTCTTCGGTGGTGGCGACGGTGGTTGAGCTGTTTTTGATAACGTTACGCCATTGATACAGTCTTTGGGCTTTGATATTGTGCTGTTTGGCGTACTGAATGATACTCAACCCGGATCGGTTTGCAGCTTCTATGTGATCTAACCAGAATTGTTTTTTATCGGCGTTTGTTTGGTGCATGCTGTTCTCCATTGGTGTAGAGAACAGCATTACCTAGATTGTGAAAGACCGAAAGGTGTAGATACCCTGACCGCTTACGGTGTCTGCCCGGAATCCAGCGCAAGCAATATGTTTGCGCGTGTGCATAGTCTGTGAGACGTGGTTGTAGCACGCAGCCACTTACTCAACGTTGTCTTGTCTGATTTGCTAAGCTTGTTCGTAGATGTATTCTGTATACATCATTTCAACTCTTTCTTTGAGTGTTTACTATATTACCGTGCTGACCACTAGGTTGGCTGCTAATATGGTACGTTATGCGTAGGGGTCCTACGTTATAGAAAAGCTCAATTGGCTAATCTTAAAAAAATCAACAGAACGAGTGAGGGATGGCCATATAAAATATGACCATCCCTCCCCCGGTACTACTTACGGGCTTTGTAAGTTACCCTTTTGGTGGGAAAGGATCATTGCCAGGGTAAACTGTATCTGAATCACGTATCCGACCGGCCCGGTTGTGGATGACGTTTTCTCCACCACCGGAATTAGTTAGTATTTGACGTGATCGCTGGATTGCTTCGTTTTGAGTTGCGTGCAAACTGCTAGCTCTATCAGCGCCAGGCCTAACAACTGCCCAACCATCATCACGCGGCACTACGTGTCTCCGATTGCTCATGCTGGTGCCTCCGAGTTGTCAGCAACCATAATGGGCCTTGCTCTGACACCGTACGATTTAGTGTCGAGTGCCTTCCCATTCTTCGGATCTCGACGAAAACGCCGAAATATCAAATGATGCCCCTTCGGCACCGTTATATCATCTTCTGTTCTCAAAATATTTACTCACCTAGGCTGAATTTAGAGTTTTACCCTTGCGCTATAGAGGCAGAAGAACTAACATCTTTCTGTGGGAACGAAGAAAGTCCTGCTGTCACCTGCACTAGCCACGCCCAGGATTGGTGGCAGTGGGATAAACTCTCACATATCTATTTTCTGTAAATATTACACTTTGCCCAAGCAGTACTGGATACTTTGCAAAGCACCTCGTAAGTTAGTCGGAGGCGTATTCAAAGTTCTTGGCGTAAAGTTGTTGTCAGTGTACCAATAGCTCCGGTATTGACCTGCTCACAAGGCACTAGGTTGCAGATAGTCTTTGTTGGCAAGATCCGAGATTCCTTCAGATAAGTAAGCGCACGAGCTTGTGGAGTATGATGAATTAAACATAGCCATCATCGTCTTGTGCCCTTTTAAATTCCTCATCGAATTAGAATCTTTCTATCAAATTTAGTGAAGCTCTATTGTGATGAATCTCGGCCCTCGGCTTCATAGAAACCAACGCTATCGGATATTTCCTCAGCTAAATAACCGTACTGGCCTATAACCGACTCGCCATCTTGCATATTTGCTCAGCTCCATCTCAGGTTGACACTTCTACTCTTTGAAAAGCATTTCGTTGCTTATCCCTCATTATCACCAAGCCCAATAATCAGGCTTGGCTACTATTCAATACAAATAAAATCAGTTTAATCTAAACCAGCACTAACCATTAACCACACTTAGAATCACCACAATTCAAACAGGTCACACAGCCGTCCATAATGACTGCGGCTTTATGGCTGCATTTATTACATAGTGTCGCATTCTCCGGAAAACCACCGTTGCTTTCGGCGCTGGTGTTTGCAGGTTCTGTGGTTGTGTCGCCACTGAGTTCTGCTTTTTTCTTGTTCACCAGATCTTGTAAGTGCTGGTCCATCTCTGGGGTTTTGATCATGCCTATTTCAATGAGGTGCTGCTCGATGACATCACCGATTTCGGCGATGATTGAGGGCATGTATTTGCCTTTATTCCAGTAGCCACCGCGTGGGTCGAAGACTGAGCGTAGCTCTTCTACCAGGAAGGTGACATCACCGCCTTTTCGAAATACCGCTGACATAATGCGGGTGAGCGCTACGATCCATTGAAAGTGGTCGAGGTTCTTTGAGTTGATGAAGACTTCGAACGGTCGACGCAGTTCGTGTTCGGTGCCTTCGTTCAGGACGATGTCATTGATGGTGATGTACATCGCATGTTCTGACACAGCCGGTGTTTTCAGCTTGTACGTAGAACCGATCAGTTTGTCGGGTCGTTCGAGAGTTTCATGCATTTGTATCACATTGGATACAGGTGCCACGGGCTGCTGCGTGGCAGCTTGGCTACTCTCGTTGCTGCTGCTGTTTTGGTCGTTGTTTATTTTGTAGCCGACAATTTTACTGTCTATTTTAACGCTCATAATCTGTTCCCCACATTCTCACTCGGGTGTAATCTGTCTTGTTATATACAAATTTTATATCGGTAGATTAAGAAATCATCTCAGCATCACAGCCTGTACGTTGAGGCTTTTTTAATGCCTCAGCGTGCAGGGCTGATGCTGAGTCGGCTTCTAAAACTTGCCGTAGTATCCTTCTTTTAATGCATCGTAGAGGTTGGCGGCGGTATGCATTTCGCCGTCGTATTCAATCTCTTCGTTACCTTTTACGCTGACGGTCGAACCATCGTCGAGTGTAAATTCGTATTCGGTGTTTTCGAGATCCTGTTCTTTGACCAGTACACCCTGGAATGCTTCCGGATTAAACCGGAACGTGGTGCAGCCTTTAAGCCCTTGCTCGTACGCATACATATAAATGTCTTTAAACTCGTCAAATTCGAATTCGGTGGGGACATTGGCTGTTTTGGAGATAGAGGAATCTATCCATAATTGCGCTGCGGCCTGTACGGCAACATGCTCTTTGGGAGAGATATCGTCGGCGGCAATAAAGTAGTCGGGCAGTTTGTTTTCGTCTTCTACTGCGAACGGCATGGCGTTTTCATTGACCAGTGAACGGTAGGCCAACAGTTCGAACGAATGTACATCGACTTTTTCTTTTGATTTTTTGCCTTCACGAATGACGTTGCGCGAATAGTGATGTGCAAAGCTTGGTTCAATGCCGTTACTGGCGTTGTTGGCCAGTGACAGTGAAATAGTGCCGGTCGGTGCTATTGAGCTGTGGTGTGTAAAACGTGCGCCGGTTTTGGCCAGCTCGTCAATCAGTGCAGCATCTTCAGTGGCGACACGCTGCATATAACGGCTGTATTTTGCATGCAGAATTTTACCGGCCACTTTATCGCCCACTTCATAACCGTCAGCTTTGAGTTCAGGGCGCTGCCGCATCATTTGTGGCGTGATTTCGAACAGCTCGTTCATGATGGGTGCCGGACCTTTTTCTTTGGCAAGATCAAGCGCTGCACGCCAGCCGGTCATCGCCATTTCTTTGGTGACCTGTTCAGTAAACGCCAGTGATTCCGCGCTACCGTACTTCATGCCCATTAGGGTCATGGTAGAGCCAAGGCCCAAAAAGCCCATGCCATGTCGGCGTTTACGTGAAATTTCATTGCGTTGCTGTTCGAGTGGCAAGCCGTTAATTTCAACGACGTTATCGAGCATACGAGTGAAGATGTTCACTGTCTTGTTAAAACGATCCCAGTCAAATCGCGCCCGGTCAGTGAATGGCTCCAGCACAAATCGTGTGAGGTTAATGGAACCCAACAAGCAGGCACCGTAAGGTGGCAATGGCTGCTCACCACAGGGGTTGGTTGCTCGAATACGCTCGTCGAACCAGTTGTTGTTCATTTCGTTGACCTTATCAACGAGGATGAATCCGGGTTCGGCAAAGTCGTAGGTTGATGCCATGATTAAATCCCACAGACGTCGTGCCGGCAGGGTGCGGTAAATACGGCATGCCACCAGGCCTTCTTCGTTGGTGACCAGGTCGCTGTCTTCAGACCAGTCGCGCCAGACGACTTGGTCGGGGTTGTTCAGGCTGATGGTATCGTCGAGTTCTTTTTGACGAATGGGAAACGCCAACTGCCAGGGCTCGTCGGCTTTGACGGCCTGGATAAAGTCTTCGGTGATCAGTAACGACAGATTAAATTGGCGCAGTCTGCCGTCTTCACGTTTGGCTTTGATGAATTCGAGCACATCGGGGTGACGGATATCAAAGGTTGCCATTTGTGCGCCGCGCCGGCCACCGGCGGATGACACGGTGAAACACATTTTGTCGAAGATATCCATAAACGACAGTGGGCCAGACGTGTGTGCGCCCGCGCCTGATACATAGGCACCTCGGGGGCGTAGGGTCGAGAAGTCGTAGCCAATGCCGCAGCCTGCTTTTAAGGTCAGGCCAGCTTCATGTACTTTGCCGAGAATGTCGTCCATGGAGTCGCCAACAGTGCCGGAGACGGTGCAGTTAATGGTTGAAGTCGCAGGTTTGTGTGCTTTGGCACCGGCATTGGATGTGATGCGTCCGGCCGGGATAGCACCTTGCTTGAGTGCCCATACAAATTCACGGTACCAGTGTTGACGCAGCTCTTCGGTGGCCTCAACCGCCGACAGTGCTTCTGCTACCCGGTGCCAGGTGTCTTCAATAGAAGTGTCTACAGCATCGCCATCCTTGGTTTTCAGGCGATATTTCTTGTCCCAGATATCCATAGAGGCTTCCTGAAGCGGAAGTCTGGACAGAGCGGTCCCTTCGGTGGGATCGGCGACGGCGAATAAATTGACGTTTCCCATAAGATGCAGCGAATCTCCAGTGTGCGTTTTGATCAATGTGTGTTGTTCCGCCGCTGACCATATTGCAGGGCGGGTCTTTGTTGTTTTTGGTTCGTACTTTGTCAGCTGGCCGATGCGGTGAAGCGGACTGTCTATTGTATGATTCTTATGTATAGACCACAACATATAGTATGCAAGTATTTTGTAAGCACTATATGCAGTATATAGCCGCAAATCCTCCCTGTTGTCTGCTGTTACACAGCGATTAACAAGCGTCCCTTATTGTGACCCCCGGCTGCCACTGAAGCCGCGACCACCGGACTCCATTGCAGCCATTGGCACGAGGCAGCAGTGGAGCGTCGCGCGCTGCCAGAATAAGTTGCCAGTTACGCTGCTCGGGAGTCGTTGTTTATTTGGGAGTATCAGTACCAGCCACTACAACCTGAATTGTCTTAATTGGCAGCGTATGAGCGCTACTCTTTTGGTATCGCCAATTTGGCGGTAAAGCCATGTTGTTGGTATGGCCCTATTGGGCATAACCGTTTGTTGGCATAACCGTCTTGGGCGGTTTTTATAATCGGGTTGCAGGTTGATCGGAAATTTGTGAACCAATCGGCGCAATGTTACGGATCTGTGACAATTGGGTCAAGACTCAAACCACTAGAAAATGTGGTTTAATTTTTTGGCGACCACTATATGCTGTGGATGGGTCGTGGAGAAGTGGTTGAACAACCTGTGGATAAATCCTGAACCGCGCAGTGCTGGCGGTTGTGCGGTTTTTTACAGCAAAATCAGGGTCGCCAGTCCCAAAAAGGCGACCAGCCCGATCACGTCGGTGACGGTGGTGAGGATAACGCCACCGGCCAACGCCGGGTCGACCCCAATACGGCGTAACACAATCGGAATACCCAAGCCCGCCATTGCCGCAAACAACAGGTTAATGATCAGTGCGGCACCGAGTAACACGCCTATTTTTATGTCGCCGAACCACCACGCAGTGAACGCACACACAATCACGGCCCAGAGTGCCCCGTTGAGCAGGCTCACCGTGGCCTCTTTCATCATCAGTGAGCGGGTGTTGGTGCGGTTGATCTGTCCGAGTGCCTGACCTCTGATCATTAGGGTCAATGTCTGGCTGCCGGCAATACCGCCCATGCTCGGCACAATGGTCATCAGCACTGCAAGCGTTACGATTTGATCAATGGTGGCTTCAAAGCGGGCAATGACCCACGAGGCCAGAAAAGCCGTGACAAGGTTAACGCCCAACCAGACAGCACGGCGTCGCGCACTTTTAAACGCTGGCGCGAACACATCGTCCTCCTGATTCAGGCCGTCACGACTGAGCACGGACTGTTCGGCCTGATCCCGTATCACATCCACCACATCATCAATCGTAATACGACCCAGCAGCCGACCCTCGTCATTCACCACCGGTGCGGAGACAAGGTCGTAGTCTTCAAATTGCCGGGCGATCTCACGGGCTTCGGTGGTGACTGCAATGGGTATCACATCGGTGCGCATGACACTGGAGACCAGTGCATCGGTGTTGTGGGTGAGCAGTCGGCGAATGGGTAATTCGCCCTGGTAGCGGCCAAAACGATCCACCACCATCAGCCTGTCGGTGTTGCGGGGCATCTCGCCTCGTCGTCTGAGATAGCGCAGCACTACATCGAGAGTGACATCTTCGCGCACCGTGATGGTGTCGAGATTCATGAGTCCGCCGGCACTGTCCTCCGGGTACGACAGTACGGTTTCCAGGCGTTGCCGGTCCTGCACACGCATGCCACGCAGCACTTCGCGGTTCAGTTTTTCGGGAAGCGACTGAACAAAATCGGCGAGATCGTCGAGGTCGAGTTGCTCGGATGCAGCCCGAATTTCTTCGGGGTCCATGATGCGTACGAGGGCATCGCGTACTTCATCGTGCACTTCCATGAGGACGTCGCCCTCGATGTCAGGGTCGATCATCTCCCACAGCAATTCGCGTCGGGCTTTGGGTAACGATTCGAGCACATCGGCAATTTCTGCCGGGTGCATCGCCTGCAAAATACCCTGTGCGGCGCTGAAAGAGCCACTGGCGAGAATGTCCGAGAGCCGTTCGGTACGTTTGTCGAGCCTGTCCTGAAGCGAGGTGTCCGGCATGTTATCCGGATCAGTGCAGCGTTGGTGTGGCGTTGGCGTTCATTTTTTGCAGCAGCTTCAGCTGACGTTCAGTGGACTCGCTGTCAACAATGGCTTTGGACTGTTTCTGCAGCTGTTTATAACCTGAGGTTGTGAGCATGCGTTTGATTTCCAGCAGTTGATTCGGCGGCGTGCTGAATCGGGTCAGGCCGAGGCCTAACAGCAGACGAACGAATCTGGCGTCACCGGCCATTTCGCCACACATTGCGACCGGTATATTCTCTTTTTTACCGGCCTCGATGGTCATGCGAATCAGTCTGAGCACGGCGGGATGCAACGGGTCGTAGAGGTAGTCGACCTGATCGTCGATTCGGTCAATGGCGAGTGTGTACTGAATGAGATCGTTGGTCCCGATCGACAGAAAATCGAGATGACGTGCGAACTGATCGGCGGCAATTGCGGCCGATGGCACCTCAATCATGCCGCCAATTTGTATGTTCTCATCAAACTTAAAACCCCGCGCACGTAACGCGTCTTTGACAGACTCAACCAGCGCACGGCACTGCAGCACTTCCTGCAAGTTGGTTAACATGGGAAACATAATGTTAATGGGACCACGCGCAGATGCTCTTAAAATGGCACGCAGTTGCGGAATCAACAGCGTGGTATCGCTCAGGCACAAGCGAATGCCGCGCAGACCCATGGCGGGGTTGTGCGCGAGCGGGCCGATATCTTTGGCGGTCATTTGTTTGTCGGCACCCAGGTCGACCGTTCGAATGGTCAGTGGTGCGCCTTTGAGCGCGCGGAGCACACGCAGGTAAACTTTCAGATGCTCTTCTTCATCCGGCACATCGTCGCGGTTGAGGTATAAAAATTCGGTGCGGTAGAGTCCGACCCCATCGGCTTTGACGCGCTTGAGCGACTTGATGTCATCTTCGACTTCTATGTTGGCCTGCAGCGAGAGCTCCACCCCGTCTTTGGTGATTGCCGGTGTGTCGATCAGTTGGGTCAGGTCTTTTTGATGCTGGCGGTCTGCTTTTTGGCGTCGCTTGAAGCCTGTGAGCATTTCGGGTTCGGCTTCGGCGAGCAGGGTGCCGCTGTCGCCGTCGACGACCAGGTCTTCACCCTGTTCGATATAGGAGCGAATGTTGTGTACACCGACAATGGCGGGGATACCGATGCTGCGTGCCAAAATGGCGGTGTGCGAGAGTTGTCCACCGGTTTCTGTCACGAACCCGGCGACGCCCTGTGACTGCATGATCAGTGTGTCTGACGGGGTCAGATCATCGGCAATCACTATCATGCCTTTCCAGTCGGTCTGTTGTTTCCGTGCCGACCGACCTGTCGATTTGGCGGTGGAAAATGAGCGCATGATCTCGTCAATGACGTGGTTGACGTCATCGATACGTGTCGAAATATACGGATCTTCCATCTCGGCAAAGACATTTGTAAGAGCCTCGCGCTGCATTTGCAGGGCACGTTCGGCATACACACGATGCTGTTTGATGAGCTCTACCGGTCGTTGTGACAGTACGCTGTCTTCGAGCATGAGCAGGTGGGTTTCAATAAACGCCGACACGTCTTCGGACGCCGAATCGGGTATGCCATCGCGCACCGCCATCAGGTGCATGCGAGCAGATTTTACGGCGGCGTTATAGCGGCGCACTTCGCGGGGAACATCTTTCGCCGCAATCTTGACCGGGGTAATCTCGATGGCGTCGCGCCGGTAGATGTAGGCCGGACCCATAGCAATGCCGCGTGACACACCTATACCGGTAAACATCAGACTCATGTCGATTCAGTGCCCGTTATTCGTCTTCGTCAAAACGATTGTTGATCAGTTCGGTCAGCGCGTCCATAGCTTCTTCCTCGTCCTCGCCATCAGCATACAGCGTTACCACCGATCCGCAACTCGCGGCCAGCATCATCACACCCATGATGCTTTTGCAGTTCACACGCTGATCCTGTTTTTCGATATCAATATCGCTACTGAAACGGCTGCTGCATTTCACGAGTTTGGCCGCGGCTCGGGCATGGAGTCCGAGCTTGTTAATGATGGTCAGGGTTTCCTGCTTCATGGCGTTATCCGATATCGCGATGACGGGTCGATACGTTGCCCGACGCCTGTTTAAAATGTTGGGTGAGCCGGTTCGCGAGATACACCGAGCGATGTCGTCCGCCGGTGCAACCAATGGATACTGTCAGGTAAGCCCGGTTCTCTTGCGCGAACACGGGGTACCACTGCTCGATAAATGCCCGGATATCGTCGAACATTTTGCCCACAGAATCGTACTCTTCCAGAAAATTGACGACGGGCGTCTCGAGACCACTGAGTGCTCTGAGGTTGGTCTCCCAGTAGGGGTTTGGGAGACACCGGACATCGAATATGAAGTCGGTGATTGCCGGTATGCCATGTTTAAAGCCAAATGACTGAAACAACAGCGCCGGACCACTGGTCTCCTTACGAACAAGCTGTGATGTAATCAGCTCACGTAGCTGATGCAGGTTCAGAATCGACGTGTCGATAACAAGGTCTGCGTGATCGCGGATGCTCGTGAGCATGGCGGTTTCGTGTCGAATCGCAGTCATCAATGGTGTGTCGGAGGAGCTGAGCGGGTGCTTTCTTCGTGTCTCGCTAAAGCGGCGAATCAGCGTGTTTCGGTTGGTGTCCAAAAAGAGCACTTCGACTTCGACATCACCGGACTGCTTCAGGCTTGCCACAATATCGAGAAAATTACGAATAGATTCTGATTCACCGCGTGCGTCGATTCCGACAGCTAATTTCGACACTTCGCGGTCGTTGCTCTGTGTGATGGTCTCTACCAACGCCGGCAGCATCACACCCGGCAGATTGTCGACGCAGTAGAACCCTTCATCTTCGAGGGTATTCAGCGCAACACTTTTGCCTGATCCCGAGAGCCCACTGACGATAATAATTCGCATTAGTTTTTGGCTATTTCGCTGGTGTGTTTATTCATGAGATCGGTGGTCGCGTTATATCCGGTGCGGTTCAGAATGTAGTTTCTGACAGCTGCTTCCACCAGAACCGCAAGATTTCGGCCGGGTGCTACCGGTACTGTGCGTTCGCGAATGGTGACACCTAAAATATTACGTTCCCGCGACTGTTCAGATGATCGGTCGAACGAATCACCGAGCTCTTCCGGGTCCATTGCACGCAGTTCTATGATGAATTTCAGAATTTTGCGTGGCCTGGTGTGGGCATCACCGTACATTCTTGCAATATTCAGAATGCCCAGCCCGCGGACTTCCAGAAAATCCTGTAGCAGCGTGGGGCAGCGTCCTTCGAGTGTGTCTGGCGCAATGCGTCGAAACTCGGGCGCATCATCCGCCACCAGTATATGCCCCCGGCTGACCAGTTCCAGCGCCAATTCACTTTTACCGACACCACTTTGGCCGGTGATCAGTACGCCGGTGCCGAGTACATCCATTAACACACCATGAATAACCGATCGTTCTGCAAGCGCTCGTGTCAGCCGGTATCGCAGGGCATTAAAACAATCTATGTACAGCGCTGTGGCCTGAAACAGCGGTATTGCCTCACGGTCAGCAAACTGAATGAGTGTGTCGTTGGCGGTCAGGTTGTCGGTCAGGATGATGACATCACAATCGGCACTGAACAGCATCTTCAGTCGATCCTGTGCGGTCGCGGCGTTGTCTGCGTTTGGGGCTGCGCCCTCGGTGCGACTGAGCAGGTTGTATTCTGTGGGGCCGAGCAATTGGATGCGGCTCGGCAGGTTAGCGTTCATTGGGCCGAGCAGATTGGGGCGGCTGTTGGCGTTGCCATCGCGGGACAGTGTGCGATGGTGTCCCGATTGACCGGCAACCCACTGGACGTCGAGGCCGTCGCACATGGTGTCGAAGAGTTGCTGGACTGTCAGTTGATCCATAGCGTGTCGCTGGTTCGAGTCTTTTGGCTACCGCTGGTGTTTTTCGGGCAGGTCGCGCACCTGCCGGGCGTTAATCGTATCAGGCTGTGGCCTGTGCAGCGTCAAATGCACCGAGCAGCGCCATCACACCGGCTGGATCACGCTGTTCGCGCAGTTCGTCCCGAAAGGCTTCCGAGCTGAACGCCTTGGCAAGGCTTGCGAGGATTTGCAGATGCTTGTCGCTGCACTTCTCGGGCACCACCAGCCCAAAGAGCAGATCGACCGGCGCACCGTCAGGTGCATCAAAATCGACGCCGCCTTCAACGGTGACCAATGCACCGAGGGGTTCGCTTAAACCGGAGATTCTGCCGTGTGGTAGTGCAACACCGTGTCCGAGGCCAGTACTGCCAAGCTTTTCCCGACCAATCAGGGCATCGAGAAAGTCCATTTCGGACACGGTCTCATCTGCCAGTCCTGACCCCAGCAACTCAGCGACAGTTTGCAGGGCTTTTTTCTTACTGGAGAGAGCTTGCCGACACAGAATCCGTTCCGGTGCTGTCAGCTGGATAAAATCAATCATGAACGATGGAGTGCTGCCGCAGGAAAAGGGCGGTATTTTGCGCCCATATTGGCCAATAGCCAAGTGAAGTTTCTTCACGTGGTAAACCGGGTAGCGGCTTGTGGTGAAAAAACTGGTGTG
>CALDUO010000226.1 GCA_937923745.1 uncultured Granulosicoccaceae bacterium | reverse complement strand
CCAGCTATTACCGACCCGTATTTTTGCACAGCTTTTTTGACCGTGTAGGATCTGGCGCAAGTTTACCTGGCCGAGGCGCACATGATGCTGGCCCGCGTGGCAGTGCGTTCGCGAAAAAAGGCGTAGACGGGTGTATGAGTTGTCAGCGCTGCTTTCGCAGTTGTCTGATCAGAAAGCGGGCAGGGTGCATGAGTGCGAGGTAATGCTGCTGTTTTTGTTGTTGTTTCTCTGACAACGGCTCCGTAGTGGTGCTGCCGGTAATGAGATCGGCGAGCAGGTCTGCGGCAAGGGCTGCTGATACCGCGCCTCGCGAGCCGAGTCCGCCGAGCACATAGAGCCCTCGATGATAGCTGGGCTCGGGCCAAACCTGATGCAGTGGTCCGTGCCGCAGTGCATCGAAATCGGCAGCGTATTGGGAAAAATCAGGTACGGCACCAACCACCGGTAGTCGGTCGGGTGTGGTCAGGCGAGTGCCAGCCCAAGTGGAGGTGCTCACCAATTTACTGGCGTATCCGGGCGACAGGCGATCAATTTTTGCCATGATCTCGACGACTGCATCTGCGTGCCCGATCAATTCTGCCGGTGAGTTGCCGGATGGTGCTATCGGTGTGTTGACTGCTGCATACGAGGCGCCGACGGTGCAGCCTGTTGGGTCGGAGATTAAGTAGCCTTTGCCAGTGATCACTTTGGCCGGTGATGCTTGGGTGTCCGTAATTGGGCAGGTGGTTGGATTCTGTTGCCGCTGTGGCAGCTGGTGCAAAGACTGGCAGGTAACGGTGGTGCCGTGCATCTGTTTTAATGGCAACACGGTGGCATTGGCCATCGCCTCTGGGGATGTTGCCGATAAGGTCTCCAGCAGTGCCGCGCCGGTGGTGATAATCAGTGCGTCGGCTGTGTAGGTCTGGCCGGTATGGGTGTCGACCTGCCATCCGGGGTGACGGGCGCGAATGGCGGACACCGCCGTATTGGTCACACAGTGCACTTTGGCGCTGTGGGTGGTCGCTAAGGCCTGTCCGAAGACAGGTTCAGCGCCGAGCTCGGCCCCTGATTTGGCGCCGGAGTCGGTCCTTGCGTGCCGGTCTGATTGAGTTGCCAAGTGTGAGTCTGGGGTTGCGCTGATCAGTGCCTGACAATAGTCTTTGCCGTTAACCCAGCCTGCCAATGGATAATAAATGGCGTCACCAGCCACCGGAATGCCCGCCAGTTGGGAGGCATAGGCCCGAGTCACCCGTGCGCCTGTGTTCTCGTTGGCCCAGGGTCCATCGTGTTCCAGTAGCTGCAGCACCCCACTGAAATCAGACTCAAGCCGGTGGGAACCTGCGAGTCGCGCAAGGGTTGCTCGAGTGGCTAAAAACGCGTCTGACCAGAAATGATTGAGTGGCGAGTCGTCCCGTGTTTGATGTGGTTTAACCACGCAGCGACGGTTGCCCGAAGCCCCACTGCCAACATGCTGACCGGCCTCCAGGAGTGTGACGTGCCAACCGCGGCTCACCAAAGCGTGTGCGCTGGCACAACCGGCAAAGCCTGCACCGACCACAATCGCCCGGGGTGGGCCAGGTTGGCGTGGTGTTAGCGGGGAGGGCGGGCGAAACCACGGAGGTGGGAAGGTCAACGGATTTGTATGGATCAACGGATTGGCGCTTTCGGCTATCCGTAGCGGGACTCCACATAACGATCAACAATCTGTTTGAATTCTGCCGCGATATTGTCGCCTTTGAGTGTGACGTCGCGCTCACCATCAATAAACACCGGTGCCACAGGTCGCTCGCCGGTGCCGGGCAGGCTGATACCGATATTGGCGTGTTTGCTTTCACCCGGACCGTTGACCACGCAGCCCATCACTGCGACGTTCATGTCTTCAACGCCTGCATAGCGCTCTTTCCATGCTGGCATGCTGTCGCGCAAATAGTGCTGTATGGATTCGGCGAGTTCCTGAAAATACGTACTGCTGGTTCTGCCGCATCCGGGGCAGGCCGTGACCATCGGTGTGAACGACCGTATGTCCATAGTCTGCAGTATTTCCTGGGCCACAATAACCTCTCGCGTGCGATCGCCGCCTGGCTCGGGTGTCAACGAAATGCGGATGGTGTCTCCAATACCCTGTTGCAGCAGAATAGCCAGTGCTGCGGTCGAAGCAACAATACCCTTCGAGCCCATGCCAGCCTCGGTCAGGCCCAGATGCAGCGCGTAATTGCCCTGTTCTGACAGCGTTGAGTAGACCTGTATCAGATCTTGTACTCGGCTCATTTTGCACGAAATAATAATGTGATCAGCGGGGAGTCCAATGTCTTCTGCCTTTTTTGCACTCTCAAGTGCTGACTCAATCACCGCCTGGCGATTGATGGCGTCTAGCGGGAGAGGGTTGGCGCGTTTGGCGTTGTCGTCGAGCATGGTGGCCAGCAGCTCCTGGTCGAGACTGCCCCAGTTCGCGCCAATGCGTACCGGTTTGTCGTAGCGGCACGCAATTTCAATCATGGTGGCGAATTGCTCGTCGCGTCTTTTTCCGCGGCCGACATTGCCGGGGTTGATACGATACTTGTCGAGCAACTTGGCGCAATCGGGCACCGCAGACAGCAACTTGTGGCCATTGAAGTGGAAATCGCCGACCAGAGGCACAGCAACGCCCATTGCATCGAGGCGGTCGCGTATTTCGGGAACGGCTTGTGCTGCTTTCTCGGTGTTGACGGTGATACGCACCAGCTCGGACCCTGCTCTGGCGAGATCGGCTACCTGCATTGCGGTCCGTACCGCATCTTCGGTGTCCGTGTTGGTCATCGATTGCACGACAACCGGCGCATCACCGCCGACGATGACATTACCAACTTTGACGGGACGGGTTTTTTTTCGGGTCATGCGGTTGCCTGATTCCACTCACAACGTGATTAGAGACGGTATTATCCGTTAATATGTGAGGTTGTGCTACATGAAAGCACCCCTATATAAGCTTCATCAGGCAGCGGTTCGGTTTATCACCAGTTTGCAGACTATCGAGAATACAGACGCATGAGTGACAAAGTGAGCGGGTACGATTTTTCAGCGCGTGAGCAGCACGTACTGAAAAAACTGATTGACCACTACATCAGCGACGGTCAGCCGGTGGGGTCGCGGACCTTGTCGAAATTGCCCGGTATCGACATCAGCGCTGCATCGGTGCGTAACGTGATGGGTGACCTTGAGGCGCTCGGTCTTCTCAAATCACCGCACACGTCCGCAGGCCGTATTCCAACCTCCAAGGCGTATCGTGTGTTTGTCGACAGTTTGCTGGAAATGCAGCCACCGTCCGCCGAGACCATCAGTGGCGTTCGGGATGCGCTGAAGCCCGGACAGAATGACCAGTCGCTGATCAAAGCTGCGTCCAGTTGTCTGTCAGGATTCACGCAAATGGCCGGCATGGTGACTGTGCCGCGGCTGGCAGAGCATGCCGTCCGGCAGATAGAGTTCGTGCCGTTGTCCGAAAAACGCGTACTCGTTATCCTGATTTTTAACCAGCAAGAGGTGCAAAATCGCATCATTCCGGTGGAACGTGACTACAGCAAAGACGAGCTTGATGAGTTTGCGCGGTACCTGAATGCCGAATTTATCGGCCGCCCCCTGAAAGAGGTGCGCGACAAAATCCGCACCGAGCTCGACAACATGCGCGATGACATGAGCCAACAAATGAATATGATGGTCGAGGTTGCTGGCAAGGTATTTGATCCGGAAACGCTTGAGAACGAGGAGGATGAGATGGTGGTCGCAGGTGAAACCAACCTGATGGCACACGATGTCACCAGCGTCGACAGTCTTCGTGGACTGTTTGAGGCGTTTCAGCACAAGCGTGATATTTACCATCTGCTCGAGCGATGCATACCGGCCGACGGTGTACAGATCTTCATTGGCAGGGAATCCGGATACGATATGTTCGACGACTACAGTGTTGTCACATCACCCTACAAAGTCGAGGGTGAAGTCGTGGGCGTACTGGGGGTCATTGGTCCCAAAAGAATGGCTTACGACAAAGTCATCCCTGTAGTGGATATCACATCAAAATTATTGAGTGCGGCCTTGAATTCTCCAAAATAGCCCCCAATTGTGTGGGGTCCAGCGAAATGTGCCTGCCGACATGGCGGTATAAGGCCAATCGCGACCCCGTTTCCTAAACACCGGATTAGCGGCGTCAACACCCAAATTTAAGCGAAGAACAGGAGATTGCTGCATGTCAGCACCCGAAAACAACAGCGAATCAGAGACTGCTGACAGCCCCGAGTCCACGGATCACGAGACGAAAGAGACCGGGGACAGTGCCAATGAGACTATCAGCGAAGCGGCTGAAGAATCCGGGATTACAGAGCCGCAGGAAGCGACTGCCGAAAACGAACCCTCTGACGCTGCCAGTGACAATGACCAGGGTCAGCCCGCGGAAGCTTCAGCCGACACAGAGCTCGATATCGATTCTCTGGCGGCGGCACTGGCGACCGAGCGTAAACGGGCCGATGAGAACTGGGACCGTGTGCTGAGAATGCAGGCTGATATCGAAAATCAGCGTAAGCGCTCACAGCGAGAGGTTCAAAATGCGCGAAAATTTGCACTCGAAGGCATGGTTAATGATCTGCTTCCTGTGCGCGACAGCCTCGAGATGGGTCTTGCGGCCGCTTCTCAGGATGATGCCGATATTTCTTCCATCGTTGAAGGTTCTGAGTTGACGCTGAAGATGTTAAGTCAAGCCTTTGAAAAATATAATATCGAAGAAGTGAATCCTGTTGATCAGAAGTTTAACCCCGAGTTTCATCAGGCGATGTCCATGCAGGAAATCGAGGGGCGGGAGAGCAACACGGTCGTTAACGTGTTGCAAAAAGGGTACACACTCAACGAACGCCTGCTGCGGCCAGCATTAGTCATCGTTGCGAAATAACCACATTACTGAGCGCAAAAGCGTTGAAATGGCGTCTGGCGTCCATAGATAACGGGCATTGCATTTATCAGGGCGCACACGCCCGTTAGACATTTTTGGAGAGTAGAAAATCATGAGCACGATCATCGGCATCGACCTCGGCACCACAAACTCCTGTGTTGCTGTAATGGAAGGCGGTAAACCCAGAGTCATAGAGAATGCGGAAGGCGATCGAACCACGCCCTCTATCGTCGCGTTTGCCGACGATGATGAAGTGCTGGTCGGTCAACCTGCCAAACGCCAGGCTGTCACCAACCCAACCAACACACTGTACGCGGTTAAGCGACTCATTGGTCGCCGCTTCGATGAAGAGGCCGTGCAGCGCGATATCGATCTGGTGCCGTATAAAATTATTCGCGCCGAGAACGGTGATGCGTGGGTCGAGGCCAATGGAAAGAAAATGGCGCCACCAGAGATTGCCGCTCGTGTTCTGATGAAAATGAAGCAAACCGCCGAGGAATACCTTGGCTCTTCGGTCAACGAAGCGGTTATTACGGTGCCTGCGTACTTTAATGATTCTCAGCGTCAGGCAACCAAAGACGCCGGTAAAATCGCCGGTCTCGAAGTCAAGCGCATCATCAACGAGCCGACAGCGGCAGCTTTGGCCTACGGCATGGACAAGCAGCGTGGCAGCAAAACCATTGCGGTCTACGACTTGGGCGGCGGCACCTTTGATATCTCGATCATTGAAGTCGCTGACGTTGATGGCGAGCATCAGTTCGAAGTGCTGTCGACCAACGGTGACACGTTTCTCGGTGGTGAAGATTTCGACAATCGCCTGATCGATTACCTGTCAGAGCAGTTCAAAAAAGAATCCGGCATTGATCTGCAGAACGATCCACTGGCGCTGCAGCGTCTGAAAGAGGGTGCAGAGAAAGCCAAAATCGAGCTGTCTTCAACGCAACAAACTGACGTTAATCTGCCGTACATCACCGCTGATTCGACCGGCCCCAAGCACCTGAACATCAAGGTGACACGGGCGAAGCTCGAATCTCTGGTTGATGACCTCGTGCAGCGCACCATCGGTCCATGCAAGACAGCGTTGAAAGACGCGGGTCTCTCGGCGTCTGATATCCAGGACATTATTGTGGTGGGTGGGCAAACCCGTATGCCGAAGGTGCTCGAAGTGGTCAAAGACTTCTTTGGCAAAGAACCACGTCGTGATGTGAATCCTGATGAAGCAGTAGCCGTGGGTGCAGCCATTCAGGGTGGTGTGCTCGGTGGTCAGGTTAAAGATGTATTGCTGCTCGATGTCACGCCACTGTCTCTTGGCATCGAGACACTCGGTGGTGTCATGACCAAGCTGATCGACAAAAACACGACTATCCCAACCAAGGCACAACAGGTTTTTTCAACCGCAGACGATAACCAGACGGCAGTAACCGTACACGTGCTCCAGGGCGAGCGTGAAATTGCGTCGGGCAACAAGTCATTGGGTCGTTTCGACTTGGCCGATATCCCGCCCGCACCACGTGGTGTCCCGCAGGTTGAAGTCACTTTCGACATCGATGCGAATGGTATTCTGAATGTATCCGCGCAAGACAAGGCAACCGGCAAGCAGCAGTCCATCGTCATCAAAGCATCCAGCGGTTTGTCCGATGAAGAAATACAGAAAATGGTCACTGATGCAGAGGAGCATGCAGCAGAAGATTCGCGCATGCGTGAGCTCATTGATGTGAAAAACCGTGGTGAACAGCTAATGCACGGCACCGAAAAGTCATTAAATGACCTCAGTGATCAGCTCGAAGGTAACGAAAAAGCCGACATTGAGGCGGCAATGGAAGCGTTACGCACTGCGCTGCAGGGTGATGACCGCGAAAACATTGAAGTAAAAACTGCTGAATTGGCCACTGCTGCCGGTAAGCTGGCCGAGCGGGCTTATGCGGCACATGCCGAAGGTGACGACGATGACAACTCAGATGGCAATGGCGGCGGTGGTGATGACGCAGTTGATGCCGAGTTCGAAGAAGTTAAGGACCGATAAGCCATAGTCCTCCCGGGCTACCCGGCCAGATGTTCTGGCCGGTTGCCTGCGTGCTAAATCTGCGATAGCGCTTTCTTATATAAACACAGTTCGGGCGAAAGGAATTATGAGCAAAAGAGACTACTACGAAATCCTGGGAGTCTCTCGTGATGTCAGTGAAGCCGAGCTGAAAAAGGCTTACCGCAGACTCGCGATGAAATACCACCCTGATCGAAATGAAGGGGATGAGTCAGCTGCAGATCAGTTTAAGGAAGCAAAAGAAGCTTTCGAGGTACTGAAAGACGCCAAAAAGCGTGCGGCCTACGACCAGTTCGGTCATGCCGGTGTTGACAGCCAGATGGGTGGCGGCGGTTTCGGCCAAGGTGCAGATATCAACGATATCTTCGGGGATGTCTTCGGCGACATCTTTGGTGGTGGCCGTGGCCGCGGCGGTTCCCGTGTTTACCGGGGCGACGACCTTCAGTACAACCTTGAGGTCTCGCTGGAAGACGCGGTGAACGGTATTGAAACCCAAATTCGCGTGCCCACCAAAGTCACCTGCGACGCCTGCGATGGTAACGGCTCCAAGCGGGGCACCTCTCCCAGTGAATGCTCTACCTGCCATGGTGTGGGTCAGGTGCGCATGCAACAGGGCTTTTTCTCGGTCCAGCAAACGTGTCCCGCCTGCCGTGGTAAAGGGAAAGTCATCACTGACCCGTGCCCGAAATGTCGTGGGCAAGGGCGCATGAACAAAGAAAAAACCCTGTCGGTGAAGATACCGCCCGGCATTGATACCGGCGACAAGATTCGGTTGTCAGGCGAGGGTGAAGCCAGTGAGAACGGTGGGCCATCCGGTGATCTTTACGTGGCAATCATGGTTAAAGAACATGAGATTTTTCAACGTGATAACGCCGATTTGTTATGTACAGTGCCAATTAATTTTGCCACAGCGACAATAGGCGGTGAGCTGGAAGTGCCGACATTAAGTGGCAAGGTCATGTTAAAAATACCGCCGGGCACCCAAACCGAAAAAATCTTCAGACTGCGTGGCAAGGGGGTTAAGCCGGTCCGCGGTGGTTCTGTCGGTGATTTGCTGTGTAAGGTGCGAATTGAAACACCGGTGAATCTATCGCGTGAACAAAAAGACTTGCTGATGAGTTTTCACGACACGATCAGTGGAGACGAGTCCCAAAAACACAGTCCGCAAGCTCACTCGTGGCTGGGTGGTGTGAAGCGGTTTTTTGAAGAGTTAAGCAACAGCAACTGACACGCATTGCCCAATGCCCCCCTGATAGCAGGTCTGCGCGGATAGCGGGCCTGTGCTGATAGCGGCCCTGCGCTGGTAATGGGCCTGTGCTGCTGATCGGCACGGGTATCGACGTGCGGTTGCTCTGTCTATCTCCTGTAGATTGATCGCAAAGCCCGGTTTTTCAGGCAATTGTATGCTCAACCGGTATTGACCTGTTCCAGCTCTACCAGTGTCCCGGTGAAATCAGACGGGTGCAAAAACAACACTGGATTCCCGTGCGCCCCGATTTTCGGGTTGCCATCCCCCAAGACTCTGGCACCTGTTGCCTGAAGTGTATCGCGCGCTGACAGGATGTCGTTAACCTCGTAACACAGATGATGCATACCACCCTTTGGATTTTTGTCCAGGAACGATTGGATGGGTGAGTCTGCGCCGAGCGGGTGCAGTAGCTCGATTTTGGTGTTAGGGAGTTCGACAAAAACAACAGTAACCCCATGCTCGGGCAGGTCGGTAGGTGATGACACTTGAGCACCCAACGTGTCGCGGTATTGTGCGGTTGCGGCCTGTAAATCAGGTACGACGATCGCAACATGGTTGAGTTTGCCAATCATAACGAGATACCTGTCTTATTGTTTGTAAGCACTGAACGGGGCCATAGTCACACGCGTTTCAGGTAGCCTCAAATTCGACAATAATGTCATCGACCGCAAGGTTGTCGCCGGCGGTACGGGGCACTTGGCTGACCACACCTGCACGTGCAGCAACCAGCACGTTTTCCATTTTCATCGCTTCAACGACAGCCAATTCCTGACCTGCCTCAACGGTATCACCAACGTCAACCGATACGCGTATAAGCAGACCGGGCATCGGTGAGAGTAAATAACGGGACATGTCTGGCGCGACTTTCACCGGCATCAGATCAAAATAGGGTGCCACGTGACTGTCCAGTATCAGCACGGTGATGACCGAGCCGCCATGCGTGATTTGCCAATGTAATCCATCACGATCAATTTGTGCGACAAAAGGCTCGTTGTTAAAGTCGCCGGTCACTAGCCGTTGGCCCGGCGTCCACTCGACGGTTAGTGTATGTCGCGCATCACCGATAGACCACTGCGTTGCCTTATGAAATGTGACGGCAAAAGCTTCCCGGTCAACGTAAGCACTGACGTTCGTGTGTTGGGGCGGGCGGCCTGTGCTGTGATTATTGGCGTGTCCCGCGCCGTGACCAGTGATTTGGCCACTGATCTGGCCAGTGATTTGGCCAGTGATTTGGCTAGTGATTTGGCCACTGATTTGAGCACTTTGTTCATCCAGCGTTCGTTGCGCTGTGGCCGCGAGCAACAACGCGAGCGATAGCTGCCGGTCATTCTGATTGGATTCGCTGTTGAAGCCCTCCGGGTAATGCTCGTCAATAAAGGCGGTGGTCAGATCGCCTTTTTGAAAAGCGTCATGACTGACCAATGCGGACAGAAAGGGAATGTTGTGTTTGACACCGCGAATCACATAAGCATCCAATGCGGTTTGCATGGCCACTATAGCCTCGTCTCGGGTCGGGGCGTGAGTGACCAGCTTCGCGATCATCGGATCGTAATACATACTGATATCGCCGCCTTCAAAAACACCGGTGTCAACGCGTGTGGTCACACCGTGCTTGTCAGTACCGGCTACCGGGGGCAGGTAGTGCGTGAGACGACCAATCGACGGCATAAACTGCCGGTCAGGATCTTCAGCATAGACTCTCGTTTCAATCGACCAACCGGTTAGCGTGACATCGTGTTGCTGCATGGGTAGCGGACGCCCCTCGGCGACATGAATCATCTGTTCCACGAGATCGTAGCCGGTAATACATTCTGTGACAGGGTGTTCGACCTGCAGGCGGGTATTCATTTCGAGGAAATAAAAATTGCGGTTTTTATCGACAATAAATTCCACCGTGCCTGCCGATCGATAGTTGACGGCCTTGGCCAGCGCGACAGCCTGTTCACCCATTTTTTGGCGTGTGGCTTCGTCAAGGAAAGGTGATGGTGCCTCTTCGACCACTTTTTGATGGCGACGTTGTATAGAGCACTCACGTTCGCCAAGGTAGACACAGTTGCCGCTTTCATCGGCGAGTACCTGAATTTCAATGTGCCGAGGCCGTTCAATGTATTTTTCCACAAAGACCCGATCATCACCGAATGCCGAACGGGCTTCGTTCTGTGCACTGATAAAGTTATCGCGGACTTCGTTTTCATTCCATGCGATGCGCATGCCTTTACCGCCACCACCCGCTGATGCCTTCAACATGACCGGGTAACCGATGTTGCCCGCTATGGCATGTGCTTCATCTGCATCAACCAATGCATCAGGGTGTCCGGGCACGGTGTTAACCCCGGCCGTTTGCGCGAGTTTTTTCGACTCGATTTTGTCACCCATGACATTAATGGCTTCGATGCCCGGGCCGACAAAAATGATGTTGGCTTGTGCCAGTGCTTCTGCAAACGCCGCATTCTCGGACAGAAAACCAAAACCCGGATGAATGGCGTCGGCTCCGCTTGTTTTTGCTGCATTGATGATTTTGTCAATCACAAGGTAACTGTCTGCGCTGCTGGCACCACCCAGCGCAATAGCCTCATCGGCCAGTTGCACATGCAGTCCGGTAGCATCGGGTTCGGAGTAGACCGCGATCGTGCGAATGCCCATTTGTTTCGCGGTGCGGATAATCCGGCAGGCAATCTCTCCCCGATTAGCAATTAACAGTGATTGTATGGCTTTGGACGTCATGACTTTTGGTTAATTCTAAAGAGGAATGTTGTCGTGCTTTTTCCACGGATTGCTGAGCTGTTTATTCTTAAGCATGTTTAAATCACGACACAGGTGACTTCGTGTTTCAGCCGGTGTGATCACATCGTCGATAAACCCTCTGGCACCTGCAATAAACGGATTGGCAAACTTTTCGCGGTATTCCTCCGTGCGAGCATCAATGCGTTCACTGTCATCACGGTCGGCTCTGAAGATAATTTCGACGGCACCTTTTGGTCCCATCACTGCAATTTCAGCCGAGGGCCACGCGTAGTTAATGTCGCCACGCAAATGTTTGGAAGCCATTACATCGTACGCACCGCCATACGCCTTTCGGGTGATCACGGTCAGCTTCGGCACGGTGGCTTCGCCGTACGCAAACAGGAGTTTAGCGCCGTGTTTGATGATGCCGCCATATTCCTGTGATGTGCCCGGCAGAAAGCCCGGTACATCGACAAAGGTAATAATGGGAATACTGAAGGCATCGCAGTACCGAACAAAACGCGCCGCTTTTTTACTCGATGCGATATCGAGACAACCCGCCAGCACCATAGGCTGATTGGCGACGATGCCGACAGTCTCGCCACCCATTCGGGCAAAGCCCACGACGATATTGGCAGCGTGATTGGTCTGGATCTCAAAGAAGTCACCGGTATCGACAACCTTCACAATCAGTTCTTTGATGTCGTACGGTAAATTGGGGTTATCCGGTACCAGTGTGTTTAATGACGGTTCTTGTCGGTTGACCGGATCATGACAGGGCATGCTCGGTGGCTTTTGCTGATTGGATAGCGGCATGAAATCAATAAAGCGACGTAAGTTAAGTAGCGCTTCAACGTCATTTTCAAAAGCGAGATCAGCAACACTCGAACGTGTCGTGTGCGTCACGGCTCCGCCAAGTTCTTCCTGGGTGACATCTTCATGCGTCACTGTTTTTACAACATCGGGTCCGGTGACAAACATGTACGACGTGTCTTTCACCATAAAAATAAAGTCGGTCATTGCCGGTGAGTACACTGCACCACCCGCACAGGGGCCCATGATCATCGATATTTGGGGTATGACACCGGAGGCCAGAACGTTTTTCTGAAATACATCGGCGTAACCTGCGAGCGAATTAACACCTTCCTGGATGCGGGCACCACCTGAATCATTAATGCCAATCAGTGGCGCACCGTTTTGCATAGCGCGATCCATGAGTTTGCAGATCTTGCGTGCATGCGCTGCCGACAAGGAGCCACCGAGCACAGTGAAGTCCTGACTGAACGCAAATACCAGACGCCCGTTTACGGTTCCGTAACCAGTGACAACACCGTCACCGGGTATCCGGTTATCCTGCATGCCGAAGTCGTGGCAATCATGCTCCACAAACATATCCCACTCACGAAAACTGCCGGGATCAAACAAAATGTCGAGTCGCTCGCGCGCAGTGAGTTTACCTTTGGCATGCTGAGCGTCGATTCGTTTGGCGCCGCCACCGGCCAATGCTGCCGCGCGTTTCTCGTGTAGCTGATCGTGTATCGATGACATAACGTGGTGGTTGGTGTTGGTTAGGTTTTTTTCGCGTAACCGAGCTGCTTAAGAGCGCCGGTAATTTCGTCGAGAATGTCGGGATCATCGATGGTAGCCGGCATTTTCCACTCGCTATCATCGGCAATAGCCCGCATGGTGCCCCGCAGTATTTTGCCCGAGCGTGTTTTGGGTAGGCGGGGTACGACGGTGGCAGATTTGAACGCGGCCACAGGGCCTATTCTGTCGCGCACCAATTGGATGACTTCGTCAACGACCGTTGCGTGGTCGGTTTTAACGTCGCTGTTGAGTACCAGAAAGCCCACGGGTAACTGACCCTTAAGTTCATCGGCAACACCCATAACAGCACATTCGGCTACGGCCGGGTGTGATGCCAGCACTTCTTCCATTGCGCCGGTTGAGAGTCTGTGACCTGCGACATTGATGACGTCGTCGGTGCGCGACATCACGAAGACATAACCGTTTTCATCAATGTAGCCGGCATCTCCGGTTTCATAGAAGCCCGGGTACTGGGAAAAGTAGGCTGACTGAAAACGCTCCGGTGCATTCCAAAGATTAATAAAAGTGCCGGGGGGTAATGGCTGCTTAATGACCAGCGCACCGATGTCACCGGGTTTAACTTCCGTCATGTTGTCATCCAGCACACGCACGTCGTAGCCTGGCACCGGTTTACCGGGTGACCCGGAGACGATGTCGGTCATTTCAATGCCTTTGCATGTGGCACAGATTGACCAGCCGGTCTCTGTCTGCCACCAGTGATCAATCACCGGAACACCAAGTTTGTTCTGGGCCCAACTGAGTGTGTCGGGGTCGCAGCGCTCACCAGCCAGAAAGAGTGCCTCAAAAGAGCTCATGTCGTAGTTGCTCAGATGCTCGCCGTCCGGGTCTTCTTTTTTAATAGCGCGAAATGCGGTAGGTGCGGTGAACAACACCTTGACCTTGTGTTCGCTGACCACGCGCCAAAAAGCGCCGGCGTCGGGCGTGCCGACAGGTTTTCCTTCGTAGAGCAGGGACGTATTGCCGTTAAAGAGCGGGCCGTAAATGATGTAGGAATGTCCGACGACCCAGCCAATGTCCGACGCCGCCCAGTACACGTCTCCGGGTTTAACATCATAGATATTCTTCATGGTCCATTTCAGCGACACGATCGAGCCGCCGGTATCCCGAACCACGCCTTTGGGTTCACCGGTGGTGCCGGAGGTATACAGGATATAGAGCGGGTGTGTGCTTGGTACCGGTATACAGTCGTGGGGCGACACGCCTGCTTCTGCCTGCGTCCAGTCGAGGTCGCGGCCGGGTATTAGCGGAGCCTCGCACTGAGGGCGTTGGTAAATGATGCAGGTGTCGGGTTTGTGGCTGGCGAGTTCAATAGCTCTATCGAGCAAAGGCTTGTACTCGATAACCCGAGTAACCTCGATACCGCACGATGCGCTGACAATGACTTTTGGCGCTGCATCATCAATGCGTACTGCGAGCTCTGCCGACGCAAAACCACCGAACACAATGCTGTGTACCGCACCGATTCGCGCACACGCGAGCGTCGCAACCACTGCTTCGGGAATCATGGGCATGTATAACAACACACGGTCACCCGGTTCTACTCCGCGTGCCTTCAGAGCACCGGCGAATTTGGCGACCAGCTGAAGGAGTTGGTTGTAGGTGATTGTGCGTTTGGTGTCGGTGACCGGACTGTCGTAAATAATGGCAGCCTGGTTACCACGGCCTGACTCTATATGCACGTCGACAGCGTTGTAACAAGCGTTGACGATACCGTCTCCAAACCATGTGACAAAGGGTGCGTTGGAGTCATCCAGCACGGTCGACGGGGGTCGATACCAGTCGACGTTGTTGGCTTTATCCATCCAGAACGCGGTTGGATCTTCGATGGATTGTTGGTAAATCGGGTCAAGCTCGCCCGCCATTGCCGGCCCCTTCATAACGTATCGATAGACCGTTGTATTGTAATGGATTTGGCGGGGTCCGCCTATGGGTATCGTTTACGACGGTATAGCAGTGTCAGCAGCAACAGGAATGTAATAGGGGTACCAAACGAGCCAACAGACGCCTGTATAAACACATCGAGATTGCCATGATAATCCCGGCGGGCCTCCAGCGGGACACTGAATAATGCATAGTGTGAGTGGGCATCGAGAGAGTCGTAAAGGGTGCCCGTGGTCGCATCGAAAAGCTCAATTCTGATGTCATACCAGTCACTGCCATACTCTGACAACAGAGTTGCGTCCATTTCATAATAGTCTGTTACTGCCCAACCGCGCAGTGCGAAGTGGGTGGTGGTGTGGAAAAGCCGGTACCGACCCGAGTTGGTTTTCAGGTAAACGCGTGCGAAAACGGCCCGGTGGTAACGATCAGCATCGATATCGAAGGTCAGGCTGAACCGGCTGTAAAAACCATTGTCGTCGGGGTCGTCCCACAGTGTCAGTGACACGTCGGTGATTAGCGGATAAGACGAATAGAAAAAATGACTATCACGTGCCTCTGATGTCCGGGTCGAGAGGGCGCTGCCATCGCTGTTATCGTCTCTGTCGTTTGGTGACAGGTCCCGAACGCCGGTCGTCGCCGAGATTTGGGCGGTATCAGCCAATGCAATATCGGCGGCAGTCGTTGCCGTCGATACAGGGCCGGTTGTGGAATCATAGGACAGTGCGCCCAGGGGCAGTTTTTTAAGGGGCAGTTTTTCAGAGGTCAGCAGGTTAGGGGTCAGTGCGGTAGTAGGGGTCGCCGTTGACAATGGGGCGGTATGTTTCTCTGCGTTGTCTGTGGCCGAACTGGTTGTTGTACTGGTTGTTGAACTGGCAGCCGAACTGGTTGCAGCGATTTTGGCCGCAGTAGTGCTGGCCAAGGCGGAGCTTGTCAGGGCGGAGCTTGCCAGGGCAGCGCTGGCCGGGGTGGCGCTTGCCGGGGTGGCGCTTGCCGGGGTGGCGCTGGTCGGGGTGGCGCTGGTCGGGGTGGCTTTGGCCAGAGCGACCGCCGGGTTCATCCCTGAGGTCGCGATTGTCCACAGCAGTGATACCAATAGAGTGATCACGGGTCGGTTATCGAGGAGTCTGGGCACCCGGCGGGCACAGATACGGGTTGTGGCGCGGGGGTGGTGATAACGGGAATGGCGATAACAAGTCATGTTCATGGCTCAACAATCTAACCTGGCTGGGAGGTTGGCATCATGACAATGTCTGACTGAACCGGTACTGAACGAATACTCTCGTGACACCTGTACCCATAGAATGAGGTTGGGCTGGATCGTGTTGACAGGATGGGGTGGCAGACTTCTTTGGAGGGTGAGAGATGTGACGTAACTGACTGATGTTAAACCGTGATGATCATCCGCTGGAACGCCCGGGAGTCGCCGCTGTCCCGTTGACATACTATTACAAGTGGGCCACAATCGCGCTGGTGCGAAGCAGCTTGTTGCGATCCGATCGGTCGCTGCTGGAGCATCCAATAACCACCGGAGCATGTCAATGGCAAAAGGGCAATCATTACAAGAACCCTTCCTCAATACACTCAGGAAAGAACGCATTCCTGTCTCAATTTATCTTGTCAACGGTATTAAGTTACAGGGTCAAATCGAGTCGTTTGACCAGTTTGTTGTGTTACTGAAAAACACGGTCAATCAAATGGTATATAAGCACGCCATTTCTACTGTGGTACCCGGTCGCCCGGTCAAAATTGCCATTCCTGGCGAAGACGGAGAAGAAGACGGCAACGACTAGCTCCCTGTCAAACCCTCTCCTGTTAGCGTCCCGTTATTCAGTCTGTACTGCGAGGGCGGTCTGTACCGCCAGCTCGTTCTGTACTGCCAGTCTGGTCGTTCAGCTCGCAGCGCTGGCCCATCGGTTCAGCGCGCGCCGGTACGTGCAACGTCACGTCCACAATTCCCATGAGGCCCAGCCTGACCGACACGGTCCGTCGTGTGGGTCGCGCAGAGTGATTGACGCTGCTTGGACAGTAGCTCGGGCGTTTCAAGAACGCCCGATCACGATGTTGCTGCGGCCACAGAGCCACCCACGGGGCCTTGTTGCCGTTGTTTGAAAGACCTCCCAAACGAGATAACGCCAGCTCGCTCGCAGATGATATCCGCGCAGGCAGCACGGCGGGTGATGCATCGGCTCTCGCAGACCGTACATTGCTGGTGCATGTGTCCGGTACAACACAACGCAATGATGAGGTCTCAGAATTCAGGGAGCTTGCAACGTCGGCAGGTTTGGAGATTGTCGGCAGTATTGCCAGCAAACGGCTGAAGCCTGATCCGCGCTATTTTGTCGGCAGTGGCAAGCTTGAGGAGATTGAAACGCTGGCGCGAGCTGCAGAGGCGTCTTTGGTGTTGTTTAGCGAGCAGTTGTCAGCGAGCCAGGAACGTAACCTCGAAAAAGTGCTGCAAATCCGGGTGCTGGACCGCACCAGCCTGATCCTTGATATCTTCGCGCAGCGTGCACGCACCTTTGAAGGCAAACTTCAGGTAGAACTTGCACAACTGAGCCATTTGTCGACGCGGCTGGTGCGGGGCTGGACTCACCTTGAGCGCCAAAAAGGCGGAATCGGGCTACGCGGGCCCGGTGAAACGCAGTTAGAGACCGATCGTCGTCTCCTCGCTATACGGGTCAAAACGCTAAGATCCAGACTCGACAAAGTACGTAAACAACGACAGCAAGGCAGGCAGTCACGTGGCAAATCAGGTATCCCGTCGGTGGCGCTGGTGGGTTACACCAATGCCGGTAAGTCGACGCTTTTTAACCGCCTCACCCAAGAGACCGTGTACGCTGCCGACCAGCTGTTTGCAACGCTCGATCCCACACTGCGCAGGCTCGATTTGCCCGGCGGCAGAAGCATCGTACTGGCCGATACTGTCGGTTTCATCAGCCGTTTGCCGCATGAACTCGTCGATGCTTTTCAGTCCACACTGACCGAAACGCGCGATGCAACGCTGTTGCTGCATGTTGTGGATGCCGCAGATGAAGAGAAAAATCAGCGTATTGCAGACGTCAATACTGTTTTGGCTGAGATTGGGGCGATAGAGACACCCCAGCTGATTGTCTATAACAAGCTTGATTCGCTGAACAAGCGACCGCACGTTGACAGGGACGAAAACGGAAATCCCGTTGCCGTCGGCTTATCAGCGCTTAACGGAGAGGGCTTGCCGGAGCTGATACAGGCGATACAGGAACTGGTTGTCCACGACCGGGTGTCCGGTTGGTTGACGCTGCCGCCAGCTCTGGTGGCCAAAGCAGGCCAAGTACGGGCACGGCTGTTCGAAGCAGACGCTATGCGAGACGAGCAGATGGACGATGACGGTGCGCTGCGCTGGTTTATTGAGACAGACCAGCTCCTGTGGGAGCAATGGTGTCGCGAATTTGGAATGGATCATGATGCGCTGGTAACAGAGCCCGACGGATCATCGCTAGACAGTGCAGCCCATGATCCATAAACTTGTGAGTCCGTGGTAAGACAGCCACGAATGCTCGGTACTTCAGCGCCGGTGCGCATCGCGTATCCGGCGTTAACTATTTATTACTGATGAGTTGGAGCAACTACTTCATGGCCTGGAATGAGCCTGGCGGAAACGATAACGACCCTTGGGGTAATCGCCGCAACCCCGGCGGGGGGCCCCCCGATCTTGACGAGGTTTTTAGAAACGCCAAGAACAAATTTGACTCCCTGTTCGGGAATCGTGGTAACAAGTCATCCGGCAGCAACGGCTCTGGTGGCGGCGGATCAGGGTCGGGTTCACCCGGCATTGACGTCCGACTGCTTGGCTTCGGTGCGGCCGTTGCCGCGGTCATTTGGCTGGCCTCCGGTTTTTACATACTACAACCGGCAGAGCAGGGTGTTATCACGCAGTTCGGTGCTTACAAGAAAACCCAAGACTCTGGCCTTCATTGGCGATTGCCGTGGCCTGTTCAGGCAGTAGAGCGCGTGAACGTGTTGCGTAACCGGACACTAACGCTACGCGACCAGCAGGTACTGACGCAAGACGAGAACATCGTCGACATTGATCTTGCCGTCCAATACCAGATCAAGAGCGCCTCGGATTATCTATTCCGTGTTCGCCAACCCGACTCAACCCTCCAGGAAGTTCTGGAGAGTGCGCTGCGTGAGGTCGTTGGGCAAACCAATATGGAACCTGTCATCACGACCGGACGAGATGTTGTCGGTGTTGATACACGTGACATCCTGCAACGTGTCCTCGACGAGTACGGTGCCGGTATCACCATCACCGCCGTCAACCTTGAACGGTCGCAACCACCTGAGCAGGTGCAGGCGGCATTTTCCGATGCGATCAAAGCGCGAGAGGACAAAGAGCGATATATCAACGAGGCTGAAGCCTATCGCAATGATGTACTTCCAAAAGCCCGCGGTGAAGCGCAGCAATATCTGGAAGAGGCACTGGCGTATAAGGCACAGGTCGAAAATGCCGCTGAAGGTGAATCCGAACGCTTCAAATCACTGTTGACCGAGTTCGAGAAAGCGCCCGAGATCACCCGCGAGCGACTCTATCTCGAAGCGATGGAAGCCGTGCTTGGTAACACGTCAAAAGTGATTATGGATAACGAAAGCAGTAACAGTCTCATGTATCTGCCCATCGACAAACTGATTGAGAACAATGGTGCATCCGGTAGCGCTGGTACCAATGCCAGGCAGCCAGGATCTGACTCGGAGATTATAGATATTCCCGTACAGTTGCGTGACCAGGTG
>CALDUO010000225.1 GCA_937923745.1 uncultured Granulosicoccaceae bacterium | reverse complement strand
GGTGAAAACGGGGCCGGAAAATCCACGGTGGTCAAGATACTCACGGGTATCTATCAACCCGACGGCGGCACTATCCGACTCGATGGCCAACCCATTGTTCTGAAAACACCCAATCATGCGGTCGAAGCAGGCATCACTGCGATACATCAGGAAACGGTGTTGTTTGACGAGTTGTCGGTGGCCGAAAACATTTTTATCGGTCATGCGCCACGCACCCGGTTCGGGTTAGTCGACTGGGCAAAAATGAATCGGGATGCCGAGGCACTGCTGACCAGAATCGGTGCGGTTATAAGTCCGACAGCCTTGTTACGTGATTTGGGGATAGCCAATAAACACATGGTGGCCATTGCGCGTGCACTGTCGATAGACGCACAGGTCGTCATCATGGACGAGCCCACTGCCGCGTTATCCCACAAGGAAATTGAAGAGCTTTATTTGTTGGTGGAGCAATTAAAATCAGACGGTAAGGCTATTTTATTTATTAGCCATAAGTTTGATGAGATTTTTCGTATTGCAGATCGGTATTGTGTGTTTCGCGATGGTGAGCTGGCAGGTGCCGGGTTTATCCATGACACCAACTCTGCCGAACTGGTCAAAATGATGGTAGGCCGCTCGGTCGACAGTGTGTTTCCAAAGCGCACCAATGCACTGGGCGAGCGTGTCATGGAAGTGCAGGGGTATTCACACCCCACAGAATTTGACGATATTTCGTTTACGTTAAATCGTGGCGAAATTTTGGGTTTCTACGGACTCGTGGGTGCCGGGCGCAGTGAATGTATGCAGTCGCTGTTTGGTATAACGCGACCCAGTGCCGGCAGTATCTCATTACACGGTAAAACGGTAACGCCGGTTAGTCCGGCCGATGCTATAGAGCTCGGGTTGGTGTATGTACCCGAAGATCGTGGACATCAGGGGGCGATCACCGGCTTGCCTATTGTGGACAATGTGGCGCTGCCCTCTATGAGAACAACATCGCATCGCGGGTTTGTCAGTATGGCGCGTGAATATGCGTTGGCCCGCGAGTACACCGCTCGTCTCGAATTAAAAGCCGCGGCACTCGATCAGCACGTTGGTGAGCTGTCGGGCGGTAATCAACAAAAAGTGGTGATCGCCAAATGGCTGGCAACACAGCCTGCGGTGATCATTCTCGACGAACCCACCAAAGGTATTGATATCGGGTCCAAGGCGGCGGTGCATACCTTTATGCGTGAGCTGACATCGCAGGGGCTTGCAGTGATTATGGTGTCCTCAGAAATTCCGGAGGTCATCGGCATGGCAGACCGAATAATCGTTATGAGAGAAGGGCGGCGTGTTGCCGAGTACAACCAGCACGAAGTTACCCCTGAATTACTCGTGCGTGCTGCAGCCGGTATAGAAACTGTCGACGCACCAGAGGGCAGTGCGGCATGAAATCATTGAAGTTATCACGCGATGTAGTACTGGCTGTCGCGTTGGTGTTGTTGGTTATCCTGGTATCGCTGCGTTTTCCGGGCTTTGCGTCGGTAGATTCACTGGTGGGTGTGTTTAATGACACCTCCATACTGATCATACTGGCCTTAGGTCAAATGGCCGTCATACTCACCCGTTGTATCGATCTCTCGATGGCATCGAACTTAGCGTTAGTGGGCATGTGCACCGCGATGCTAAACGCGTCGGTGCCGGGTATACCCATACCGTTTTTGGTTATATTAGCCATCATTTTGGGCGCTTTGCTCGGCAGCATTAACGGGCTGCTGGTCTGGAAACTCGACATTCCACCGATTGTTGTCACGCTCGGTACGCTGACAATTTTCAGAGGCATTATATTTTTGATCTCTGACGGGCAGTGGGTCAATGCGCATGAAATGAGTGCTGGCTTTAAAGCGGTGCCGAGGCTCGAACTGTTGGGGCTGCCGCTGTTGTCCTGGAGTGCGCTGATCTGCATTGTCGCGCTATACCTGTTATTTACCCGTACCGCTGGTGGACGTGCGTTGTATGCCGTCGGCGGTAATCCCGATGCCGCCGTTTATACCGGTATTAACGTAGGACGTACCCGGTTTAATGCGTTTGTGCTGTCGGGTGCACTGTCCGGTCTGGCAGGTTACCTGTGGGTGTCGCGTTATGCCGTAGCGTATGTTGATATTGCCGGCGGCTTCGAGCTGGATGTCGTGGCGGCTTGTGTGATTGGCGGTATCTCTATTGCCGGTGGTCTTGGCTCGGTCGCCGGTGCAGTGCTCGGCGCGCTGTTTTTGGGTGTCATTAAAAACGCGTTGCCGGTCATTAATATCTCACCGTTTTGGCAACAGGCCATCTCGGGCTCGGCCATCATAATCGCGGTTATTTTTAATGCACGGTCAGAGCGTCGGGCCGGGCGTATTATTCTGAAGCATGCTGAGCAGTCATCATGAGCGAATCCACTGAAGCATCGCCAAGCGTCCCGTCAGATACAACGGCCAGACCCGTGATCCCGGACCGCCTCAGAAGTCCTTTCACCCGCATGATTGGCAGTTGGGAATTTTTACTGCTGGGCGTTGGCATTGTCATTTTTTTCCTGAATATGCAGGCGTCACCCTATTTTCTGGATCCGTGGAATCTGTCTGACGCCACATTTAACTTTACCGAGAAAGCAATGATAGCGTTTGCAATGGCGCTGGTCATTGTATCGGGTGAAATCGATCTTTCAGTGGCGTCTATCATTGCGCTTGTCTCGACCTGTATGGGGTTTGCTGTGCAGCTTGGGTTCGACACACCGATGCTGATCGTTATTGGTTTATTGGTAGGCGCTGCCTGTGGTGCGTTTAACGGGCTGTTGGTCGCGGGTATGGGTCTGCCGTCTATTGTGGTAACGATTGGCACGCTGTCGCTCTTTCGTGGTATCGCCTATATTGTACTCGGCGACAAGGCGTACTCCGGGTATCCCGAGTCGTTTGCGTTTTTTGGTCAAGGATACGTGTGGTGGGTGATCACGTTTGAAATGGTGTTGTTTGTCATCACCGCGCTGTTCTTTTATGTCTTGCTTCACCGAACCTCATTTGGGCGTAGCACCGTGGCGATCGGTAACAACCCAACCGCTGCCTTGTTCTCGGGTATTCGGGTGGCGAGAGTCAAGTTTATTCTGTTTGTGTTAACCGGTGTGATGTCGGCGATTGCCGCTATTTGCCTGACATCGCGCCTTGGATCTACCCGCCCTTCAATAGCGGTTGGGTGGGAGCTTGAGATTGTGACGATGGTGGTGTTGGGTGGCGTTAATATACTGGGTGGCTCCGGTACGATACCAGGGGTTTTTATTGCCGCGATCGTCATGGGCATGGTGACATTTGGGTTGGGACTGCTGAATGTGCCCGGTATTGTTATGTCAATATTTGTCGGTCTCTTGCTGATTAGCGTGATTGCGTTACCCATCGTGATACGCCGAACACGACAACGGGTCACACGGTAGATCATGGTGCGGTATGTTGCGGTTATCGACCTTGGCAAAACCAATTCAAAGGTGGCGCTGGTCGATACCCGGCAGGCCAAAGAAATCAATGTTGTCAGGCAGCCCACGGTAGCGCTCACCGACGGCCCGTATCTTAGTCTGGATCAGGCCGGTATTCACCGGTTTATTCTGTCATCGTTAAAAACGTTGCAAGAGCAGGCGTCTATCGATGCGATTACAGTTACCACCCATGGCGCGACCGTCGCGCTGCTCGACGCAAGCGGTGCACTGGCGATGCCGGTGCTCGACTACGAATGCACCGAGGTCGATGATCTGCGTGACGTGTACGATACGCATCGCCCCGCGTTTCGCGAGACCGGGTCACCGGAATTACCGGGCGGGCTGAACATTGGCGCACAACTCTTTTGGCAACAGCATCACTTTCCCGAACAGTTTGAGCGCGTCGATACCGTGCTGACATGGCCGCAGTATTGGGTGTATGTGTTAACCGGTCAAAAAAATAACGATGTCACGTCTCTGGGCTGTCACTCCGATTTATATTTACCCAGGCAACAAGCCTATTCTGCAATGGTTGAAGCGTTAGGTTGGCGATCGATCATGCCGCCCACGGTGACTTCTGGCCAATTCGCCGGTCCCTTGACCGAATCAATAGCCGCGCAGACCGGTCTTGCGGCTACTACACCTGTTTATACGGGCATCCATGATTCCAATGCGTCGCTGGTGCCACACCTGATGACCGAGCAGGAAACACTGACCGTCGTATCCACCGGGACATGGTTTATCGTGATGGCGATAGCCGGTGATGATAAGCCGCTGGACCGCCATCGTGATACGTTGCTGAATGTAAACGCGAAAGGTCAGACGGTGCCGTCCGCCCGATTCATGGGTGGGCGCGAGCGCGAACTGTTGCATGATGCTTGCGGTATAACGCCTGATAGTGTTGATGCAACCGCAATGGAGGCGCTACTGCATGGCGACTCAACACCGGTAATGTTGCTGCCGTCTGCTGTCAGTGGTACCGGACCCTACCCCAACAGCCAGCTAAACTGGGTCAATCTGCCAACACCGGCTGACGATGCGAAAAAAGCGTGTGCTATTACGTTATACCTTGCGCTAATGACTTTTGAGAGTATGCAGTTGGTGGGTGGTAATGGCCCAACCTATGTTGAGGGGCCATTGGCGCACGATAATTACTTTGTGCAAATGCTCGCTGCTGTCAGTGATCGGCCGGTATACATCAGCGAGTCTGAAACCGGCACCAGCGTAGGTGCTGCCATGTTAATCAATGCGCCAACAGACCCACCGGTGTATAACAGCGTTACCTTATCTGATCAGCAGCGCTCGGGCATGGCACTGTATGCGTCACGCTGGCAACAATTGCTAAAACATCATGCCATGTGAAATACCTGGTCCAGCGGTTCGACGACAGGCTCGTTGGAAGAGTGTGTGTCCATCAGGTCAGCCATATAAGCCCACCAGCGTTGCATAACCGGTTGTTCGGGCAACGCGTCCATGTCGTGGTTAGCCGTGCGATACAGCGTTGCAAACAAACTATTGGTTGGCTCGTGGTAAAAAATAGAGTAGTCGGTGACCCCTGCGTCCTGCAGCAACACCACCAATTCTGGCCAAATCTCGTCATGACGACGACGATACTCGTCAATGTTGCCCGGTAACAACTGCATTCTGAAACCAATTTTCTCTCGGGTGCTGGTCACGCGTTTGACTCACTGTTCATTCAAAGTAGAGTGCCATAGTGAGCAGGTGTGGCTTGTGTGTCAATAACTGCTGTAGCGGGTTTTTTCATCGTCTACGCTATGACCGTTTCGGATAATCGTGCGGCGAAATCGCGACTCACAGCGTTTGTGAAATTATGGGGTATCCTGTCTGAAGGTCTGCGGTGTAGTAAGTTGGGGCTGCTTTTCGCGCTGGCTCATAAACTGATCCGTTGTCAGATCTATGACGGGATGCAATATCATAGGCAGTACCAGACGTGTTGCCAGATGCATTACCAGTTGCATTACCAGTTGCATTACCAGATCCGCACGATTTGTATCGTGCCCAGGCGTCAGAGCCAGGGTGCACGTTGATTAAACGTGGCCTGACGTTGACGTGATATCGGTTTGGTCCGCTAAAACCCAGCCCAGATCTGTTCAGCCCAGCCCAGATCAGTTCAGTTTATATCAGTTCAGATCAGTTCAGATAATACCGAGGCTGACGCTGTCAATTTTTCCCAAACCCGAATCTTTTAAATACGCTCTTGGTTTTTTCAGTGACGGTCTTGGATTGTTTGGTCACGGTTTTTGTCACCGCCTTGGCGGCAGCTTTGGTGCCTGCAAATACTTTTAATAACAGGGGGTTGGACAGGATGTCGGGTATGTCGCCGCCTTCGTCCGTAAACAGGCCTGCGCGGTATAGCGCGAGTTCCTTTTCGAGGCCGTTGGTGCTGATGAAGTCTTCCATGGCATTGTTTGCGAGCTGATTAAGTTCGGTTTCGGTGTCAAAGCAGGCAGGGTCATCAATACCGTTGATCAGGCAGTTACCGATATCGTTCGATGCAAAACGACCGCCGGCACAGCTCAACAGTGATTGCGAATCTGTGTTACCGGCCAGTAGGCATTGTGCGGCCAAGTATTCTTCGCGGGTCAGGTCACCGTTACGTTCTGCACTACACAATCCAAACGATGCAACGTCGGTAGTTTCAGTGGCACAGCTCAAGAGGGCAGAGTCAGTGTCAGACAGATAATCCCTGGCCAGGCATTGCGCCCGTTCGGTGTTCGAGCCGGAATACTGCAGGCACGACAACGCACGTGACTCTTCGATATCCAAACTTGAATCGAGGGCACAGCCCAGTATGGCTTCGGTGTCGCCGTAATGCACACAACGGGATGCGTCGGACAAATACTCATTATCAAGGTTGTCGAGCAGACATTCAGCGGCCATATAGTTGTCAGCGGTGCAACGTTCATACAGGTACGCATAATCAGACACCGAGTCGCTACCGGCACACTGCAACATGCCTAATGTTGAATTGTCTCGCTGATAACAGTCATAGACCTCGCGCTGATCGTCATCCATGATGGACAGTGCCGCGCATTCGGCAAAATCACGGTCGGTGGTGCCGTCAAGTCTCTCGCAACCTTCAACTCGACTCACCAATCGCTGACGTGCCGCAGCAACCGGGTCGTCTGATCCGATAACGGCGACCAGATCAATGTACTCGGGTTTGACAGTGTCGCTGAATAATTCGGGCGCACAAACGCCGCCACCTACACACGACAGGAAGGAGTCAACATCCAGCACAACGCCTGCACACTCAGCCAGATCTGTGGTGGTCTGGTGCCCTTGGGCATAACAGCTGGCCACCGCATATCGTGCCCAGTCATCAGGAACATACTCCAATTGTGTGGGTGACGTAGGGTCATTCAGTGTTTGAATCACAAACTGTTTGGACAGTGAGGGCGATAGCGATGCCAGTGCAGTCGCAAGTGTTGTTTCGGAGTTGCTTTGACCGAGCACAACATGCCATTGATTGTCGTTAGCCGAGGATCGACTGACCCGACTGACAACATTCGGATACAGGTAACGCACCTCACTGGCGTAACGATGCGCGTCATTCTCGCTGGGCAGCGGTGTCGACACGATAGCGTAGTCGATGACGGTTCCGGTGAGAACAGCCCCGGGTTCTGCTGGCTTGAATGCGGGTGTGTCGGTGAGAACATTCGATGCACCCTCTGCAATGACGGCATCAGTGGGTGGCGTATCGGCAGGAGCTTCATCTGTTGCAGATGCTGTCGGTGAAGTTGTGTCAGCAAGGGCCACGCTGTTTGATTCCGCTGGTGATTCGGTAGACAGTGTGTCGGCTGATGTGTTTTGACTGGACACGATAATCGTGTCGTCAATGGTGATATCCACATCAACGCTTACATTGACAGTCAGCCCGATGGCATCCGGGTCTATGTCGCCATAGACTTCACTCAATGCTACTTTGAGTTCTTCGAGCAGTGCCGTGTTGGTTTGGGTTCGAACCGATTGTGCCAGAGAATCTTCAAGTGCTGCGGTGGTGTGCCTGACGTGCTCGGCTTGCCGGTTGTCATTTGGCAGCACAGAGGTGGTTGCTACGGTGTCAACGTTAAGGTCAAGCGCTGTTGAGCGTGTTCTGGCTGCGGGCTCAAACAGATTAAGCACAACGCTGCTGTCTCTTTCGATGGTTACACCCTCAAAGCTGTGCTCACAGGTGTAATCTGCTTTCACAAGGGTCCGAACGATCTTGCGCTCGGCTTTTTCGCAATAACCCTTGGTATTTTGTGCCGATGCTTCTTCTGTGGTGGTTCCGTCTTTAGTGTAGAGGACGCGGCAGGGTATTGGGCTCTCGGGTGAATCGTAAATAAGCTCAACGATACGGGGTGTCGGGTGACCCGGTAGCGTGCAGATTGTCGTGCTGCTGTTGTTTGCCGAGATAGCAGGCGCCGTGAACAGCATGGCCCCGATGGCTGCCATTGTGGTGACAGCCGGTGCCATAAACAGCGCAGATGTCTTGTTCGGCTGCTGAGTGCCTCTGATGGTAGACCAGCGTGTACAGGTTAAAAATAGCCGTTGCATGTCCATACCTCCGACAGCGATCAGAATTTAATTTTGGGAATGTAGTCGAACAGGCTTGCCGATTTAGGAATGGGTCTGACAAGATGACCAATCTTTATTCGGTTGGCGGTCTGTTTGTCGTTAACCTGTACCCAAATGAAATCAGAGCCGGAGGTGCCCGTCACCAATGCATTGCCGAGCGGTAGTGTTTCGAGATCGATTTCATCGGTCAGTTGATTCAACACTTCACTGGTTTCCATAATCTGTACCTCTCGATACTCCGCCATGGCCGCGCCGAGCGTGTGTACCTTAAACACCCACACATCGCCATTGGATCGTTTCTCTGAGATGTAGCCTTTGGGTGCAAAAAAAGTACTGAGGAAATTACGGGAGTTTTCCGCCGCATTGGCAGTGGCTTGCTGATAAAACTGTTTGGTGAGTTTGGTGGTTGGTTTGGGACACGCCGGCACTTCATCAACGGTGCGTTTTCTGCCGTTGATCTCCTCGATACCCAGTATGGTGTTTTCCAGCAGATCGTAAATTTTTAGGACACCGGATATCGTTGCTTCAGAAATACAAATGCCCGGTAGTTTGCGACCTTTTTTGGTAACCGTAGCCTCTTTGTATTCACTCTCCAGTGTTGCAAGATTGATTTGCCCAATGACGAGGTAGTCGGCCAGTTTAAACGGTTTGGGTGTCTCGCCTTTGACCTGCTCGTATTCCGCCAGTGCACCTTGCAGTCGTTGCGCGAGGTTTCGGTCAAGCAGGTCGACCTTGCCACCCGAGAGTAGTGCTGTTTCCAGTTCGCCCCGTAATACCGGTTCAAGGTCTTTGTTAAAAGAGGCATTCGTGGCACCCTGGTTTTCGAACTCCAACGGTAATATGGCCACCCGTTGCTTTCGGAGTTTGAGTTGTTCAGCGGTAGGTTCGACAGTCGCCCGTTCTATGGGTTGCGTTGGAAAATCTACCGGATTGATTTCTACGGTCTGGGTCGCGCATCCGCCGAGCACCAGCAGTGTAGCGATACCGGTAACTAACGATGTAGTAAATCGGCGTTGAGTCAAAAACATAACGGCTGGCCTGTGTCTGGTTAATCAAAGTATGAAAACGGATCAAGCTCTTCCAGTAGTGCTTGTATCTGGCTTCTGGCGTTTTCGTTGGCATTGTCGAGACTGACAAAAGAGTTGCCACGTGTAGAGAGTGTTTTGTCCAGTAGTGTTGCGCCAAGTTTGTTGAGTCCTTGCACGTGAGTGGTGTATTCCACCAGCTTGTCGGTGTCCGATGGGATCTCTCTTCGTGTCGTGGCTAATATCAGTTGAAAATTGGCGTCTTTTTGATTGGTTGCAGTAAACGAGGCAGACTGTGCCAGTGACTGGGCGCTATCCAACAAAAACCGGCTGCCTTTGTCGGCCTGAATATACAGTGTTGAAGCTTCGTTGACGGCGAGGAAAAAAGGATCAAGGACAGCGTTTAGTGTGGTTGATTGCATCACCGATCCTACGCCACTCTTGACCGAGGTCAGCATACCGACCAGTCGACGGTCAATATACAGAAGGCCACCACTGTAACCCTTGCTAATGTCACCACTGCCATCTCTGGGTTTTATATCAATGGTCTCAAACGAGTCATAATTCACGATGTCCACTGGTAACAATTGTGTGCTGCCGGCTTTGTTCATCAGCCGAAGTGTTCCGCGAGCATTGTTTTTCAGTAACGCAGTAATATTCTCTTCGCTAAAGGGTTGTTCTTTACATCGGGTAATGCGGTTGGGTTCGGGGCGGAGCACGGCCGCATCAGCATCATAGGAGTGAATTAACTCTGCACTGACGGTCGTTTTATCCTGTAGCACCAGTTGTATGCCATCAATTTCGTAGTTTGCAGTAACGTGACGTGGGGTGATCACCAAACATTCGTTGCCGCGTTTGCGCAGAGTACCCTGACCCTTTTCATTGCCAACGAGCACCAAGACATCTGCGGCGAGTAGTGGCATCGATAGTGGTATAAGTGCCAGCAGCAATAAACCGTTAATCAGCATTTTCATCGTTCTTTTTCTCAATAGCGAAGTACCGACTGGCCAACAGTGATCTGATGACCCGGCGGTACACCGCGAAAAAAGCAATAATCAGTGTCCAGCTCAACGTAAACCACCGATCATTCAAAAAGCGTTTGATCAGGTTGTTACCAACATACAAGGTGGTGGTTTTATGCCGTTCGATTTCGGCATGCTCTGATCGACTGGAGATGACCGTGTTGAGTCCGCCGTATGGATCTATGTTGATAAATCCGTTATCACTGCCACCGACGCGTTTACAGGTTTCTCTTTTTTCCTGCTCTATTTGCGTGGCTGTTTTGAGTTTGACCGTTTTCCTGACAAGCTCTCGCCGTGACGGAAGTACCACTTGGTCACCCAGATTCAGCTCGTAGGATTCGACCAGGTAGTGTTTGGGTGCGAGCAGGTGTTTGGCCATAACCTGAACACGTCCGGTAGTTAACAGACCCCGTTGATCGTTGGTTTCGTATTTGACCGAACGTCCCGCAGTGATCAAACCTGCCATCGGCCAATTTAGCGACTTGCCAAGGTCTTCGTAATTGTCGGGGATGTCGATATGAATGGTAAATTGAGCGGGCAAAGTCTCTGTGCCTTCCATGATTGAACCGTCTGCAGATACCACCGAGGCATTACTGCCCTGCAGTCGTGAGACCGCAACGGTTAAATCACCGCGTGCAATGCGGTTTACCTGTAGTTCATCACCGCAGGAGAGTTCGAGGAACGCGTTTGTTACAGGTGCTGTCGATAATGCTGGCGGCGCTGAAGTGTCTTCAAAAATATCGTCACCGGTGCTGCCGGTGTCATCATCCATAAAATAGAGTGTGGCCTCCGGGATGTACCAGTTGGGTGGATCTTCAGTGAGTGGTGTGTATTCCATGTATTCGGTTTTTGCCGTAATCAGCACTGAGCCACCACCCCAGTTCAGCAGTACATAAAGCACCAGCAATAGCCCGAGACAGGCAACGGCGATGGGTATGCCGATGATGACCCGCTGTGCGGTATCGCCAAGACTGTTCCATTCACCCGAAAGATCCCTGATTCCTGATCCGGCTGCCAGAGACCCCAGAGCACCTTTCGTTTTGTCTTTCATTCAGCGATAAATCAGATGCTGTGATGATTCAGGGTTGCCAAACCGGCATACGGATAACCGGTAATACCGTGCTGTGATTAACCGCTGAGACAGCGAGCTTTTTGACGACATGAGTCACTGGAATGTCGAACGGACATTCTGTGTCAAACGCGATGGTTTTTTCGCTGCTCGGAACGACGATGCAATCTGACTTGTGTGGGATGATGTTTGCGTCGTTATCAAGTTCACTAAAGCGCGCATGCAGGGTGACTTGTGTGGCGTCGCTATTCAGGTAAAGCGTTTGGGTAGTGGTGTCATCCTTGACTTGTACATCGCCCCAACTCGAGCTGATATACCGACGGTCATCGTCTTTACAGCTGCTGCCAACAGTGGCTATCGCAACGAGTTCCCGTGTTGTGTAATGCGCAATTTTGTCTTCGTTAACTGATTTGATTCGCACCTGAAACACGTTGGTTTTGCTTGCGTCGACGGCGATATCGTCAGTCAGCGTTATGGTCCACCGTGCCGAGTAGATACCGTCGCGGCTGGCAAGGCGGTAACAAATGACTTCGCCCTTTTTGGCGCCGGTTGACTGAAAATGAGCCTGAAGTGATGTTAGGTCGACCTTGTTTTGCAGGGCTTTGCGTTTGCTGTGGTCAATGACATTGGTAAGCATAAAGCCAACCTGCGCCTGACCGGAAACATCGACATTGGGATCGAATTTTTCAGCAAATGACCCCGCATCGGGAGACATGACCGCGTCGGCGGCAAAAACGGAAGGCGCCTGCAATAGCAGAAGTGCTGTCGCACAACTGTACGCCAAGAGGGCAAGGAACCTTACAAACGAAGGCGCGCAAAATACAAGCAAAACATGCATAGCCGACTGATTTACAACTCATCGTGATTACAACAAGTTGCATTAAACTACAGCGTTCAGTCTGTCGCAACCACGCAATTTTTGATCTTGGCCCGATTCAATTACATATTCAGGAGTTTGTGGTAATTACCACAAGCTTGGCACCAGTCAGTTATTCAGCCATTAATGAGTGCTCAGCGTACGCGTCACCGCGTTCTGCCAGCCTGCTATCAGTGTATCGCGGTGACCGGATTCCAGTGCAGGGCTCACCGATACGTCTTCACGCCAGTTTTTGGAAAGATCATCCAGTGATTGATACACGCCACACTGCAAACCGGCCAGGTAGGCGGCACCCAGCGCGGTTGTCTCGGTTTGATACGGGCGCTGTACGTTGATATTGAGAATGCTGGAGAGAAACTGAATGAGCCACTGGTTGTTGACCATGCCGCCATCCACACGCACAGTGTCTATTTTTGCACCGTCGTTGCTCATGGCAGTCAATAAATCATTGGTTTGGTAACAGACCGATTCAAGGGCGGCTCTGACAAATTCAGCCGGCCCGCTATCGCGAGTGAGTCCGAATAGCGCACCCCGTGCATCCGGGTCCCAATGCGGCGCACCGAGTCCGGTAAAAGCAGGTACAAGATACACGCCGCGGTTGTCATCAAGGCCTGAAGCCAACGCTTCGGTCTCGCTGGCTGAGTTGATCAGCCCCAATCCGTCACGTAGCCACTGAACGGCGGCACCTGCGACAAATATCGACCCTTCCATCGCGTAGGTGGTATTACCGTCCAGCCGATAACCCACAGTGGTCAACAAACGGTTGTTGGACGCGACTGGTGAATGGCCGGTGTTTAGCATCACAAAACAGCCGGTACCGTAGGTGCTTTTGACCATGCCCTCTTCAAAGCAGACCTGTCCGATGGACGCGGCGTGCTGGTCGCCTGCAATACCACCGATGGTATAACTCTCACCAAAGTGTTCGGGTAATGTAGTACCAAAATCGCTCGCGCAGTCGCGCACCTCGGGTAACATCGCTGCAGGGATACCGAGGATGCCCAGTAGCTCGTCATCCCAGGTGTTGGTGTGAATATTAAAGAGTAGGGTGCGGCACGCGTTGGTGGCATCGGTGGCGTGTACCTTACCGCCAGTCAGGTGCCACAGCAGCCAGGTATCTACCGTGCCAAAGGCGAGCTCACCGCGTTCGGCGCGTGCTTGTGAATCGGTGTGATCAAGAATCCAGCGAATTTTGGTGCCAGAGAAATAGGGGTCGAGCAGCAGACCGGTTTTATCGGTTACCGTCGCCTCATGCCCGGCATCTTTGAGTGTCTTACAGTATTGCGCCGTGCGCCGGTCTTGCCAGACAATCGCGTTATAGAGTGGTTCGCCCGTGGTCCGGTCCCACACCAGTGTGGTCTCGCGCTGGTTGGTGATACCAATACTGGCAATCTGGCGTCCCTGCTGCCCGGCTGCCTTGACCGCCTGTCGTGTCACGCCGAGCGTCGACTCCCAAATTTCTTTAGGGTCGTGTTCTACCCAGCCAGACTGGGGATAAATCTGGGTAAATTCCTGTTGTGCCGTGTGTGTGGAGGTACCATCTTTTTCAAACAGCATGGCACGCGAGCTGGTGGTGCCTTGATCAATGCTGAGAATCAGTGGCTGGCCGGACATGAGGGTCTCCAAAACTAACAGTGGTTAAAAAGCCGCAGTATAACGTGTCGCTCAGGCTTCGGAATGCAGCCCGATCCGGTTGCCTTCGGTATCCAAAAATAGTGCAAAAAAACCGAACCCTTCACCAATTTCCGTTTTGGGCACGAGAATAGTGCCACCGGCAGGCTCCACGCGGTTCAGCGCGTCGGTCAGGTCATCACCGCCACTAAAATACACCGTGACTCCATCCGTCGACGGCGTATTGTCGTCCGACTGCACAATAGCCCCCGTGGTCGCCCCCTCCACGCGTGGCAGAAATCCCATCGTCACCGGCCCCATCTCCATTCTCTCAACCGGCGCACCCAGCAGCGCTTCGTAAAACGTTTTGGCGCGGTCGAAATCAGTGGTCGCAATTTCGAACCAGCAAAGACCAGGGGTAGAGTTGGACATGGCGAAAGCTCCCGATTGATAGGTTGGAATAAGTGGGTGGTGCCCGACAACGCTAGCGGGTTTTGGGGTAGAAGTGCAAGTTTGGTGGGAGAGTCTGGCGGTGGCGTGAGTGCAGCGCTCCCCGATACTGCCCCTGTGTAATACTCGGGTGCAGCAGTATGGGCGTTTCAGTGATTTATGCCATATTGGTCCGCTGTTGCGTTTAAAATAACAGCTCACTCAGAGTGGGGTTTTACAGGGTATTTATGCTGGAGTCAGCCTTGTCAGGAAACAGACGATGAACACAGATTTTGATCTGGTCATTATTGGTGGTGGTGTGAATGGGGCCGGTGTTGCGCGGGATGCGGCCGGGCGGGGTCTGCGGGTGCTGCTGTGCGAGCAGGATGATCTGGCGCAATACACGTCGTCGGCGAGTACCAAGCTCATCCATGGTGGCCTGCGATACCTCGAATACTACGACTTTAAGCTGGTGCGCCACGCGCTGCAGGAACGTGAAGTGTTACTGCGCGCTGCACCGCATATTATTTGGCCGCTGCGGTTTATTTTGCCGCATCACAAAGCGTTACGACCGCGCTGGCTGATCCGCTTGGGTCTGTTCCTGTATGACCACATTGGCGGCCGCAAGCTGCTGCCGGCGTCGCACTCCGTTAAGCTGACCAATCACCCGTCCGGCAGAGCGCTAAAAGGCGAATATACCGATGCGTTTGAGTACTCCGATTGCTGGGTGCAAGATGCGCGTCTGGTGGTGCTGAACGCGATGTCGGCCGGTGAGAAAGGCGCACGGATACTCACACAAACCCGTTGTACCGATCTGACTCGCGCGGCGGATCATTGGCAGGTCAAGTTGCATGACAAGCGCGGCGAGACTGATCAAACAGTGACCGCCACAGCAGTGGTGAACGCGTCGGGTCCGTGGGTGGAGCGCACGCTTAACCTCGATGAAACCAACGATGCCGAGCATGGCGTGCGGTTAGTCAAGGGCAGCCATATTGTAGTGCCCAAGTTGTTTAATCACCCCTACACCTACATTTTTCAAAATGCCGACAACCGTATAGTGTTTGCAGTGCCCTACGAGCAAGATTACACCTTGCTCGGCACCACCGACGTTGAGATCACCGACGACCCGGGCGCTGTTGCCATTGACCAGTCTGAAATTGACTACATCTGTCAGGCTGTCAGCGAGTACTTTGAATTACCCGTCAGCCCGGCGGATGTCCGCTGGACTTACTCCGGTGTGCGTCCGCTGTATGACGACTCTGCCAGTAATGCGTCGAAAGTCACGCGTGACTACAAGCTCCACCTTGATACCGACGATGGTGCTCCCATCGTGTCGATCTATGGCGGCAAGATCACCACGTTTCGTAAGCTTGCCGAAGAAGTGGTTGATATGCTGCAAGAGAGCCTGAAATTCTCCACTCAACCGGGGCCAGCCTGGACAGCATCAGAGCCGCTACCCGGCGGCGATATCGACAACGCAGACTTCGACCGTTTTCTGGCCGACAGCAAAACACGGTGGCCATGGCTCGACGCTGCTGTTCTGTATGACTACGCCCGAAATTACGGCACCCGTATGCGTGTACTGCTGGGTGATGCTGCGAGCATGGATGATTTGGGTCGTCATTTTGGTGGCCCGTTGTACGCACGCGAAGTCGACTACCTCGTGCTGCATGAATGGGCAGCCACTGCTAAAGATATTCTGTGGCGTCGCAGTAAAAAAGGGCTGCATGTCTCCGAGGGGACCGAACAGGCGTTGCAAGACTATATCGACAGTACTTACCGGTATAACGGTGAAAGTTTGAGTCTTCGACAAACGAACGCTTAACGCATTTGGCAGACTAACGTAATCAGGCACTATCTATAAAACCATAAAGAGATCAGGTGTTATGTCTTTTCAACAGTTAAGGCTATGGTTCACCGGGCTGGTGTTGGTTGTGCTGGCCGGTGCCACGTCACTGAGTTCGGCCAATTTGCCGGTAGCCGTTAACGGGCAGGCCTTACCCAGCCTTGCACCGATGCTCGAATCGGTGACGCCTGCCGTGGTCAATATCTCTACCCGCGCGCCCATGAGAAATTCGCCAGATGGCTCATTGATGCTCGAAGATTTTTTTGGCATTCCTCGCGAGCGGCGCCGGTCGGGGCGACCGCAAAGTTTGGGGTCTGGCGTTATTGTGGATGCTGAAGCCGGTCTGGTGGTGACCAATTATCACGTGATCGAAAATGCCGGTGAAATCCGTGTAACACTGACCGATGGACGCGAAATTCTGGCGTCGGTGCTCGGTATAGATCCTCCTGCTGATGTGGCATTACTCTCTATTGATGCTGATGGTCTGTCGGCATTATCGTGGGCTGACTCCGACGTGCTGCGGGTTGGCGACTTCTGTGTTGCTATCGGTAATCCGTTTGGCTTGGGTCAGACAGTCACGTCCGGCATTATCAGCGCACTTGGACGAAGTGGTCTGGGTATTGAGGATCTGGAAGACTTTATACAAACCGATGCATCCATTAACCCTGGCAATTCCGGGGGTGCATTGGTTGACCTTAATGGCCAGCTCATTGGTATCAACACGGCAATCGTTGGACCGTCTGGCGGTAACGTGGGTATTGGGTTTGCGATTCCGGCGAACATGGCGCGCGATATCGTTGAGCAATTGCTGGAGTACGGTGAGGTGCGCCGTGGCATGCTCGGCATTGCCGCACAGGCAATGACGCCTGAACTCCTGCGTAACTTTGGCATTGACCGCAACTACGGCGTGATCATTGTCAACGTCGAGCCAAATTCGCCTGCCGAGAACTCGGGCATACTGCGCGGTGATGTCATTGTGTCGGTGGACGGCAAGCCGGTAAAAACGGTGGAGAGTGTGATTAACCGGCTGGGTCTGGTTCGTATCGGTGAGCAAATTACGTTAAGGCTGTTGCGTGATGGCGAAGAGCTCGAAGTCAGCACAACCGTCGAGCTCTTTAATATTGTGCATCCGTTATTAACAGGCAGCGAATTTGAAAACAGCCAGACCCGGGGTGGGCGTGACTTTGTGGTGATATCGTCGATAAAGCCTGGCACCAAACTCGACACACTCGGACTGCAGGCAGGCGATATTGTCCTTGCGGTGAACCAAAAGCCGGTCAGTAACACCGGCGACATGAAAAAGTTTGGCGCCGAGTCTTACGAAGAAGTGGTGTTATTGGTGCAGCGTGGTCGCGAGACGCAGTCGTTTAAAGTGCGGTAATTATCCGAACAGCGCAACACCGGCAAAGTGACGATGCAGTGCCATCAGAACAGCGTATACCACCAACACGATCACCACGGATCGCGCATCCGACGCAATCGTTGCGTTGATCTCGGGCTTCACCCAAGCACCATCGCGCCGGTTGATCAGCGCAATGCTCACAACTGCCCATGTGGCTAAACCTCCAAACAAAATCACTGATCGAATATCACCGTTTGCCAACAGGTGAGCGCCTGCCCACAAACCCACACCCACCAGCATCGGGTGTCTGATAACCCGGCGAATTCTGGCGCGACTGTGCGTGGATGAAAACAGCCAGATGGCGATAGGCATGATGATAAACGGGACGTGTCGTCCCCAGCCTGGTGTCTCGTAGACCGGATAAGCCGTAGTACCGCGCCAGCCGAGTACGATCAACACAATAGATGCGACAATTGCCAAGGCAAACAGACCCTTGTACGGGTTTCCCATGCGCGTAAGCATCTGGTTACGCTGCGCGGGCATCAATGCAGGAAACCAGTGAATGACGGCAAACAACAAAACACCCAGTATCAGTAATATCATCAGAAATCGTATGCGTGACGTGAGTATCAGTATACGGTATCCGATACACACCAGGGTTACAACGGCTGGTGATGCACCACCATTTGCGGAAACGGAATACCCCAGCCTTCGCGGTTGGCCACGGCAACGCAGGTTTGTTGCACCAGTCGGTCAAACCGATAATAGTCTTTGGCAGACGATGACTTAATGGTCAAAAATATCAGATAGTCCAGCGACGACTCACCGGCGCTTTTCAGTTCAACCAGTATATTGTCAATCTCTTTGGCATAACCGGCATCGTTTAATGCGCTTTCAATGGCCTTGTATAACGCCTCGGGAATTTTGTCGAGCGCGATATTCTGCAGACCATAGTCAAACCCAAAGGCCGACGCGACACCAAAGGTCTCGCCGCCGGTCAGGTTCAGCAGGCTGGTAGAGTAGAAGTCGGACGTGCGATAGGTTTGGGTCATGCCAGCTCGAACCCGTAGCTGCACGAGTTCGGGGGTTTGTTGCATGATCTGCCCAAACACACCATCCGGCATAATCACAAAGTCGCCGCGCTTGGTTGGAAACCACAGCTTGTCTTTGATGGGCCGCGAGGTCAGGTGCGAAACCTCTTCCAGTGGCAACCTGAGAATACCGTCGAGCGCCGGGTTACGCAGTACGGTTTCGATATTCAGCGACATCACCTGCCACGGAATATCGTTATGAATAATACGTTCGTCCTCACGCACCGAACCGAGGTTGAGCAGTAGTCGCGCCTCGCGGATATACCCCGGAATGTACTGACGAATACCCAGCACCGCTGCTGCCAACAAAATAAAGGCAAGCGCCATCAACAACAGGTCTTCGCGCAAGTACAAAACAACCAGTACCGCAAAGAGACTCATCAGTGCGGAGACCAGATAGAATGAGTACGATAAAAACCGAAACCAGGCGCTGCCGCGGCGCTGGTCTTTGGTGGTCAGGTGGGTACTGTAGACCCACCACAAAAAGCGGGTGAACATCCAGGTGGCAACGGCTGCGGCGATGGCCAGCACCAGGGTTAAACCACGACCCAACATAAATTCTTTCACCGACGGCAGAACACCTGTCAGTCCGCTGTCATCCGATGCTGTCAATCGTTCGAGTTGCGCGTTGGCTGACAGCAGACGCTGATCTATATTGTCTTTTTGTCCCAGCCATTTGTCTCTGAGCGCCTGGATTTGGGCCTGCACATCCTCATCCAACGCGGTGGCATCAATGCTGGTCACAGCCTCGATGGCTGCGTTGGCCACGTCCATGCGTTCTGACTCCAGTGCGATGGTTGAGCGCAGATCGTTTATTTGCCGTGGCTTGCGGGTCAGCGACTTTAACGAGTCGAGCAGGGGCTCCATGACTTCGACCAGCTCTTGCCGCCAGTCATAAGACTCGTCGCCGCTGGCCGAAAAGAGACCCGTGTCAACATCACCAATGACAAGGATTTCGAAGGTGGCACGCAGTGATGCGATATCGTCATTAATGGTTGTAAGTTCGGCGCGCTCTTCGAGTAATTGGTCTGCTGATGCACCGGCAACCAGTTTACTCAGCTCGTTACGCCGTTCAATTTTTGCGGCCAGTGAGTCTGTAACACGTTCGAGTCGTGATGCAAGATTGTTGTCGGTGGTCTCCTGCGCGGCAAGTGTCGCAGGCAATAAACCGATAACAGCGAATAACGCACACAGCGTCAGGGTGCGGGCAAGGTGATAACACCGCGCGGTGGATGGCTCAGCGAGTCGGAAGAACAATTCAGGCACCCTCGGATACATGGTCAATGTCAGGTAAGTTGGTATAGTAAAGAGTCCGGCGTTATCTCAGTCACCGGGCTTGTGCACGTGAGGCGGTGACGCGGCAGTGTTTGCCGGGCAGTGTTAAACCGGCAGTGTTAAACCGAGCAGAACACAAGCGGGCAGAACACAAGCGAGCAGCGCTTAAACCTGTGGCACACAAACCAGCCTCATACAAGAGACCGACTCACTCGCGCTGTAGCGTCACTGTGCGAGAGTCGGTGCAGCACCGGTGCGCAGCGGTTATGAGATAACGTGTAATTAACTATAGGATGTTTTTGCGGGCAGCGATGCGTTTGGCCAGCATGTTGGTTTTTTGATCGTACTCTTTGTTCCACTGTTTCAAAAAACGTGTCACGGCTTTTTGCCTGACCAGCTCTTTGGTTTGTACCGCTTGGGTCAGTGCTTTCTGATCACGCCGAATATTTTTGGCCTCTTTTAACGCCAATTCCAAATCTTTGGTGCTGCTTCGCAATACAAACAATTTCTCTTTGGTAGTCAGAAACGTTTTAGTGTGGGTTTTGGATGCGCCGGAGTCACGCATGTCCCGCAGTTTTTCGGACAGCGTGCGCACTTGGGTTTTCGTTTTGTCGAGATCTTTGGTGAGTTTGGCTACCCGTGCATCGGCAAGTGAGAGCTGCTGTACTTCAAAGCTGATTTCGGTGATGTCGTGGGCATCAGCCTCAATATGCTTGAGGTTCTGCCGTGTCAGTTTGGAGGCACTGGGTTTGGGGTTAGACCGATGAGCCATAACGTCGTGCTTACCGTTGTGAGTGTTGCCAGTCGGGATGCGACCAGACATTTAAAGTAGAGCGCGGCAGAGTTTTACCCAACACATGATCACTGCCTTTTTCGCCAGTCATGATAGACGGACCGTTAAGATTGCCGTTGGTGATACGCGGAAAGATCGAGCTGTCGATCACCCGTAGCGCATCAACCCCTATCACCCTGCATTCCGGATCAACCACTGACAGCGGGTCATCGACGGCACCCATACGGCAGGTGCCACACGGGTGATACGCGCTTTCAACCGCCTCTTTGATATAACCGTTCAGCTCGTCGTCAGAGCGCAGGTCCGGTGCTGGCGCAATGCGTTTGCCCGCGAAGGGTTTCATGGCGTCCTGTGCAAAAATTTCTTCGGTGAGTCGGATGCAACGACGAAAATCTGCCCAGTCTTTGTCGGTGGACATGTAGTTAAACAAAATAGACGGCGCGGCTTTCGGGTCGTTGGATTTTAGTGTGACCGCCCCTCGTGAGTCTGAGCGCATGGGGCCGGTATGCGCCTGAAAGCCATGTGCAGAAACCGGTGACTTGCCATCGTAGCGAATGGCAACCGGTATAAAGTGATACTGAATATCGGGGTAGGACACTCCTGCCTGGCTACGGATAAACGCAGCTGACTCAAAATGATTGGTTGCGCCATGACCGCCTTTGGACAGCAGCCACTGCAAACCGATAAGCCCTTTCGAGAACAAATTAAGTTTGGAATACAGCGTAATCGGCTGCAGACATTCCTGTTGGTAATATAGCTCCAGGTGATCCTGCAGGTTCTGACCCACACCCGGACGGTCGGCGACCACCGGTATATTGTGTTCCTGCAGATGTTGCCCCGGACCAATGCCCGAGAGCATCAGTAGTTTGGGTGAGTTAATGGATGACGCAGACACAATCACTTCACGATGGGCGCGCACGGTAGAGACCTTGCCACCAGACTCAATTTCAACACCGACAGCTTTGCCGTTCTCGATGACAATGCGACGTGCGAAGCAGCGCTTCAATGAGACGTTGGGGCGTTTGAGCGCCGGGCGTAAATAGGCATTGGCGGCAGACCAGCGACGACCCTTGTACACCGTTTGTTCCATCGGGCCAAAGCCTTCCTGTTGCTGTCCGTTGTAGTCGTCGGTGCCGAGGTAACCTGCCTGTTGTCCGGCTTTTACAAATGCGTGATACAACGGGTTTTCGCGTGGGCCGCGGGTGACATGCAGTGGTCCGTCGGTGCCGCGCCAACCGGCTTGTCCGCCGTGCGACGTTTCCATTCGCTGGAAATAGGGCAACACATCCTGGTAACCCCAACCCGCAGCGCCACTGTCTTCCCAGTGCGCGTAATCGCCAGGGTTGCCACGCACATACACCATGCCGTTAATGGATGACGAACCACCAATGACTTTACCGCGCGGACACGCGAGTTGGCGTCCGCCGAGATGGGGTTCGGGTTCGGAGGTGTAGCCCCAGTCGTAGAGTGGCATGTTCATCGGGTATGACAGTGCTGCAGGCATTTGGATAAACGGGCCTGCGTCGGTGCCACCGAACTCCAGCACCAGCACGGAATGTTCGCCACTTTCGGAGAGTCGGTAGGCCAGTGCCGAGCCTGCGGAACCTGACCCGATAATGACAAAGTCGGCTTGATCGGTCATGTCGTGTGTCCGGGGGTGTTGTGTTCGACCCAGCGTGTGCTGTTGTCGGCCAGCGTTTCTTTTTTCCAGAACGGCGCTTCGGATTTGAGTGCTTCCATGAGGTAGCGGCACGCCTCAAACGCTGCTGCCCGATGCGCCGACCAAACAGCGGTGAGCACAATGGCGTCAGAGGGATGGATCTCGCCAACGCGATGCACGATGAGCGTGTCGATGAGGTTCCATTGGGTATGGGCACGATCTGCGATGGCCGTGAGTTGTTTTTCGGTCATGCCGGGATAATGCTCCAGCGTCATGCCGGTGACCGCATCGCCTTCGTTAAAGTCGCGCATGGTGCCGACAAAGCTCGCGCACGCGCCAAACTGCCCTGACGTCAGTAGCTGTTGGTGTGATTGCAGGGCCTTGAACGGGTCAAAGTCGCCTTCAACAATAAGCACCGACACCGTTAACCTCCGGTGACCGGCGGGAAAAAGGCGACCTCGTCGCCGTCGGACACGCCGTAGTCGAGCTCGCGGTGCTCAAGGTTGACCGAGCAGAAAATATTTTTCATGACCGGCTGGTTGTCGGTGGCCTGCATCCAGACGTCTTCGACAGTGGTGATGTTGACACTGTCGAGATCGAGTTGGGTTAACCCGAGGGTGTCTTTTACGCTGCCAAAAAACTTAACTTTTATTGTCATGGGAACCGTTGATATCGCTCTGCCTTTATAATGACAGAAATTGATGTGTAAAACTGCGTAGCCTTCGTGTCTCTTTGCGGCTGAAGCTACCGGGTTTGCACCTGACCGGTATCAAAAGCAGTTGCGCCCGGTTGACGTGTCTGCTCACCAACCCATAGAGCTGTTGGCAAATGCCGCAGGGCAGGTCCCGCCAGATAACCCGGCAAGACGACCCGGTAAGATAACGCGGCAAGACGGCTCAGACAGATGACCCGAAGTTAAGGCTTGGTTAGCTGACCCGCACAGCAGACCCGAATTGCAGACCCGTAAAAGATTTAGACAATAGATTCCGGTCACAAATTCGGCTAACACACCCTGATAACAGGCCCAGGTGACAGACCCGGGCGACAGACCCGGGCTACAGAGGATTTTGCATGAATGATTTAACGCATTTTAACCAGCGTGGCGAGGCCCACATGGTGGATGTGGGTGACAAGTCAGTGACCCACCGTGTGGCAGTCGCGAGCGGACAGATCAGCATGTTGCCAGAGACACTGGCGCTGATTGAGTCGGGCTCGCACAAAAAGGGTGATGTGCTGGGTATTGCGCGTATCGCTGGCATCATGGGCGCAAAACGCACCGGTGATTTGGTGCCGCTGTGTCATCCCATTGCGTTAACGCACGTTGATGTAACTTTTACAGTCGATCAAAAAAACCATACCGTCATTTGTGAGGTCAGAGCAGAGACGCGTTCGCAGACTGGCGTGGAAATGGAGGCCTTAACAGCCGTGCAGGTGGCATTACTGACTATTTATGACATGTGCAAAGCAGTGGATCGCGGCATGGTTATTGGTGCGGTATGTTTGCTGGAAAAACTGGGCGGAAAATCGGGGCATTACCGGCGCTCTGACGACGACTGATGCGTCGGAATTGTGGCGGATTAACGACAGATCGTAACCCGTGTCAATTCAGGTGCCGTCGTTTACAACGTGTTGCACATTGACGGTTCCCGCTGCGTTACACTTCGCCCGCCTCGAACCCGTTCGGCTTGGGCCGGCTTTGGCCGCAATGCGGCTTGATTTAACCTCTGTTGGTGATTGATACATGAAACTGCTTAAACGACTTCTGATTGGCCTTGCGGTTCTGCTGGTATTGCTACTGGTCATTCCAGTGGTAGTGCTGTCACTGATTGATCTGAACGATTACAAAGACAAAATTCAAAACCTGACCAAAACCCAGACCGGTCGTGATCTGTCGATTACCGGCGACTTAAATGTCTCGTATTTTCCATGGGTGGGCATCAGCCTTGGTGAGCTGGCATTGGCCAATGCCGAAGGGTTTGGCAGCGAGCCGTTTGCCAAAATTGACAGCGCCAACGTAAAGGTTGAGCTGTTGCCGCTGCTGCGTAAAACCGTCAACGTCAAAACTGTTGAGCTCAGTGGGTTGTCGGTTGACTTGCAGCGTGCCGCCGACGGCACCACCAACTGGGACGACTTGGCGAACCGCGAACCCGCTACCACCAGCACCACCACCGACGATACCACCACCGAGGTGGAGGGCGATCCTGCGGCTATAGCCGCGTTGGCCGTCGGTGGCGTTGAAATTACCAATGCCAATGTCAGCTGGAAAGATGCAACCACCGAGACCGAAGCGTTGCTGTCTGATTTTAATCTGAAGACCGGCGCCATTGAGCTGGCCAAGCCGTTTGATTTAACCACCGACTTCAACGTCAACAGTGCCGGTATCGATGCGGATGTGACCGGAGAGGGCGCCATCACCATCGACCTTGAAAACCAGCGCTATACCGTGGCAGGTTTTAACCTCAACACCAACGCCAAGGGCGACGCATTACCGGCCGGAGCGGTTGAGTTGACGTTTGCTACTGACATTGTGGCTGACCTTGCAGCACAGGCGATTACCGCTGATGCGATCAGTCTGAATGTGTTGGGCGTGACATTAAACGGTGAGGCAAACGTGACGCAGCTCGACACCGAACCCACCGTAGTGGCGTCACTGAAAAGTGATGCGTTTAGCCCGGCAGAGCTCATGACCAAGCTTGGCCTTGACGCACCGGTCACTGCCGATGAAACGGTGCTGCAGTCAGCGGGTATGAGCTTGTCGCTGGATGCCACGCCTGCGGCAGCATCGCTGAGTAATCTGACCATCACGCTCGATGACACCACGTTCTCTGGTAATGCGTCGTTACCTGACCTGGCTGCGGCCACACCGCCGGTGCGTTTTGACTTTGCTGTCGACGCTATTGATCTCGACCGGTACTTGCCTCCCACAGCCGATGGTGAAGACGCAGCAGATAACGAAGGCGCGGCACCTGCCGCTGATACCTCTGGTGATACCGCCGGTGACTCTGGTGGTGATACGCCAATCGACCTGCCGCTCGACATGATTCGTCAGCTTGATATCCAGGGTGTGTTTGCTGTGGGCAGTTTGAAAGTGATGAACCTGCTGACTACCGATATCAACATACCGCTCAATGCCAGCAACGGTGTCGTTAAACTCGACGATGTTTCAGCCAATCTCTATGACGGTGGCATTAATACCACGTTAAGTTTGGATGCAACCGGTGATGTGCCTGGCTTTGGTGTGAATGCAGCGTTAACCAAAGTGGAGTCTGATCCGTTACTGACCGATCTGCGACAAACCGGATCACCGCTTACCGGTAATGCAAACTTTAACGCGGCGATTACCACCGCCGGTGCCAGTGTCAATGCGATCAAGGCCGGTTTGAACGGTACGTTTGATGCGGCGTTTAAAGACGGGTCGATCAACGGCATTAATATCGGCTATCAAATCCGTAAAGCTAAAGCGCTGTTTCAGGGGCAGTCGCTCAGTGAAGAACAAAAACAGATTAAAACCGACTTCTCGTCACTGAGCATGAGTGGCACATTCACGAATGGCGTACTGACTTCCGATGACCTCGACATGCGCTCGCCGCTGTTGCGCCTGAGTGGTGCCGGTACCGTGGACTTGCCACAGGAATATCTCGATTACACCCCAAGCATCAAAATTACCGGATCGGCCGAAGGGCAGGGTGGTAAAGATCTCGACGAGCTTGCCGGTGTTCAACTCGATGTGCCGCTGCGCGGGAAATTCTCTGAGCTGTCGGCTGATTTCAGTGGTGTGTTGTTGGGTGGTTTAAAAGACAACCTGTTGGGTAACGCCAAGGCTCGCGCCAAAGCCGAGGCCGACAAGCTCAAGGCCGAAGCCAAAGAAAAGCTGGAAGCGGAACGGGCCAAGGCAGAAGAGAAGGCCCGCGCCGAGCTCGAAGCCAAACAGGAAGAGTTGACCGAAAAGGCCAATGAAGCTGTGGATAAAGCCAAGGATGAGCTCAAGGGAAAACTGAAGGGGTTATTGAAGTAATTGAAGCCCACTGTCGCTACGTTTCAGCAAAACGTACTTCGCTGGTTTGACCAGCACGGCCGTAAAGATCTTCCCTGGCAACAGAACCCCACACCGTATCGGGTGTGGGTGTCTGAAATTATGCTGCAACAAACCCAAGTCAAAACGGTTATTCCGTACTACGGCAAATTCATGGCGTCATTCCCGACGCTGAAAAGCCTCGCCGACGCATCCACCGATGAAGTGTTGGCCCACTGGTCGGGCCTTGGCTACTACGCCCGCGCCCGCAACCTGCACAAAGCGGCACAGCTGGCAATGGCGCAGTCAGAGACTGCATCAGCTCAATCGCCTAAGAGGCAATTACCAAGGGGGCAATTACCAGAAGGGCAATTACCAGACACCCTTGAATCCCTGATGGCGTTGCCCGGGATCGGGCGCTCCACCGCAGGCGCCATTTTGAGCCTGGCACTCAAGCAGCCGCACCCCATCCTCGACGGCAACGTCAAACGGGTGCTCGCGCGCCATTTTGCCGTTGACGGCTGGCCCGGCAAAACCGCTGTGCTGAACGAGCTGTGGCAATTGAGCGAGACCTACACACCATCGGCGGGGCAAAAAACAGTTCGAGACACCCACAAATTTAACCAGGCCATGATGGACTTGGGGGCAATGATCTGTACCCGTACCAAACCCCAATGTCACAGCTGCCCGTTAATGGAGAGCTGCAAGGGCTACCAGTCCGGCAAGCCCGAGAACTACCCCGGCAAGAAGCCACCGAAAACCACACCGGTCAAAACCACCGTGATGCTTGTACTCAGAAACCCCGCAGGCGACATCCTGCTCTACCAGCGACCCGCCAAAGGCATCTGGGGCGGCCTGTGGAGCCTGCCCGAAATCGGCGATATCTCAATCCTGGACACCCAAGAATTTAAGGCTGAGTTAATTCTGGACACCCAAGAATCTGGGGCCGGGATAATTCTGGACACCCAAGAATCACAGCCAGAATCTGAACCGAGGTTTTTGGGTGTCCAGGACTGGCCACCGCATGGATCGGAGGCCCCAGAGGCCGCCACAGCGCCGGGCGTGCGGGGTTCTGTCCATCTGTCTAAGCCTGCGTCTGAGATGCGACCAAACCCGCAACCAGAGCAGCAACCAGAGCAGCGAAGCCGTCACTTGGCAGCCGCGTCGATGTTGATTCGCTCGGGCGTGCCTGAGAATTTGGGTCGACAATCCCGCCGCTCGCCATCAACTTCCTCGCAGTGGTCAGAGAGGGGGCAGCTCGGCACTCCAGAGAAACTGATGGCGTTCCGCCACACCTTCAGCCATTTCCATCTGGATATCAAGGTGTATGAATGTGCGGTGCCTGATGTGGATGGCGCACAGCTGCTGTCAGCGTTGGCGCAGCTTCAGACAGCGCGGGCTTCTGGCGTTGATGCGGCTACCGACGAATCGTCGAAGTCTGGCAATACGTCTGGCAATACGTCCGGCAATTCCCCGACTCAGCCCCCCGCCAACAGCTCGTCCGCTGATCTTTGGGTGTCCGGAAGTCGCTGTGTCTGGTATAACGGGGTATCGTTGCCCGGTGGCATTGCTGCCCCGCTGGCCAAAATTCTCGAACTGATTGGAGCTCCCCTGTGACACGCATGGTGCAATGTGCCAAATTGAACAAAGAAGCCGAGGGTCTGGAA
>CALDUO010000224.1 GCA_937923745.1 uncultured Granulosicoccaceae bacterium | reverse complement strand
CCGGTTACGGGGCTGGTCATGACAATGGCTATAACACCGACCCGGTGACAGGGACCAGTGACAGACGGTAGTACCCATGAAAAAAACGCTCGTAATCGCTTGTGGCGCAATCGCCCACGAAATTGTCGCGGTTTTTAAAGCCAACCAGTGGCAGCACATTGATATCCAGTGTCTGCCCGCTGAATGGCACAATACCCCCGAAAAAATCACCCCCGCGATAGAAGAGAAGTTACGCCTGCACAAGGCGAACTACGAGCGCGTGCTTGTGGCTTACGGCGACTGTGGCACCGGCGGCCGACTCGATACACTACTGACACGCGAAGGTGTGGAACGACTGCCGGGCCCGCACTGCTACTCCTTTTTCAGTGATGCCACGGTCTTTGACCAACTGGCCGACGACACCTTGGGCACGTTTTACCTGACCGACTATCTGGCCGCTAATTTTCAGCGCCTGATCCTGGAAGACCTCGGTATTGCCGACCGCCCACAGCTACTTGATATGTACTTTGGCCATTACACAAAAGTCCTGTACCTGTCACAGCAACCCACCGAGTCGCTGATTTCCAGCGCGCGGGAAGCAGCCGAGGCACTGGGGCTTGAGTTTGACATGTATCATACGGGCCTCGACCCATTAACCACGTCCTTCAAAAACATTGCGATAGCGAGTGAGTAATGCCAAAACTGATCAAAATTTACTGGCGCGACATCCCGTCCCAGGTCATTGCAAAACAGGGCCGCAAAGCTGCTAAAAAAATGCTCGATCAGCGGTTTCAGGACGCAATTGATAGTGCTGCAATGCGCGCAGGGAAAGGTACATCCGATGCGTATATGGAAGACTGGACACGTCATCAGGAAGATGTAGAAGGCGACATTGAAGAGCTGGCGGCTACCACCGTCTCTGCACTGGAAAATGAATTTCCGGAAGACCGCTTACGACAACTGACAAAAGCGAAGGGATTTCTGGCAGACATGTCCGACTGACCCGCAAGTCTTATTAACAGCGCTGAATCAACACAGCATTTTATGAGCAACGTGCATGGCAACGCCTGAACAGATACAGTCTTTCCTTAGCGGATTCACTGCAGAAACAACACCGAAGTCCGCAGAGAAAATTGCCGACTTCAATGATCACTTGCATACCGACACGCCGGTTTACATTACGTTTTTGCCGGGCAGTGATTTTAACGATACGGTCGCTGTTGCCAAACGCCTGCGGCGCGAGGGCTTCACCCCTATTCCGCATTTTGCAGCAAGGAGCATTACCAATGAGGCCATGCTCGAAGACTGCATCAAAAAGGTGGTCGGCGAAGCCGATGTGAATCAGGTACTGTGCATCGGTGGCGCTGTCGACAAACCCGTCGGCGACTACAGCGACACAACGCAGCTATTAAAAACCGGTCTTTTTGAAAAACACGGTATTCACAGAATTGGCGTGGCAGGTCACCCGGAAGGTAGCCCCGATATGCCAGACAGTGCCATTCATGATGCCTTGATGTGGAAAAACCAATACGCCTCCGAGACCGGTACCGAGATGTATCTCGTCACCCAATTTACGTTCGAGGCAGCTCCCATTATCGCGTGGGACAAGTCACTGCAAAAAGCAGGGAATAAACTGCCTATACATATTGGTGTCCCGGGTCTTGCCACACTCAAATCACTGCTGATGCATGCCAAGGCCTGTGGTGTGGGCGCGTCTATGCGGGTTCTGACACGACAGGCCAAAAATGTCACCAAACTCCTCGTGGTAAATACCCCTGACCGCATTGTGCATGATCTCGCAGATTATCAGCATACCGACCCCGATTGCGGCATTACCGGTGTACACATGTACCCACTCGGTGGGCTACGTCGTACCGCTGAATGGAGTTATGCCGTGGCGGCCGGCGACATTACACTGGATCAAAAAGGTGGCTTTTCCGTGAATCGGGAAATTACCTGAACCCAACCGTTCTAACACCCCAACCTTACCCTTTGCGGAAACAAACATGACAGACACACTGGTCAGCTCGGCGACTCGCGAACACATCATCGGCTACGATCGCCCTTTCACCATTATTGGTGAGCGCATCAATCCGACAGGTCGCAAAATCCTGGCAGAAGAAATGAAAAACGGCGATTTCAGCCGTGTTGAGGCAGACGCCATTGCACAGGTAGAAGCCGGTGCGCAAATGCTGGACGTGAATGCAGGTATACCGCTCGCGGACGAACCTGCCCTGTTGGCACAAGCCATCAAACTGGTACAGTCGATCACCGATGTTCCCCTGTCCATTGATTCTTCTATTATCGAGGCACTCGAAGCCGGTCTTGCGGTCTATCAGGGAAAGGCATTGGTGAATTCGGTGACTGGCGAGGACGAGGTGCTTGAACGGGTGTTGCCGCTGGTTGCCAAACACGGTGCAGCGGTTGTTGCTATTTCCAATGACGAAACCGGTATTTCGGAAGACGCCAACGAACGCTATAAGGTGGCGAAAAAAATCGTCGAGCGTGCCGCCGACCATGGTATCCCCGCGGCTGATGTGGTCATTGACCCGTTGGTCATGCCAATCGGTGCGATGCGAATGGCTGGCAGGCAGGTGTTCGATATTCTTTATAAAATCAGAACCGAACTGAAATGCAACACCACTTGCGGCGCATCCAATGTGAGCTTTGGTTTGCCGGAACGCAATGGCATTAACGGTGCTTTTTTGAGCATGGCAATCAGCGCGGGCATGACCTCGTCTATCACCAATCCGGTCCATGAAGAGGTTATGCGGTCGGTGCTGGCAGCTGACGTGCTGATGGGTAACGACCCTGACTGTCTCAAGTGGATTGGTAAATACCG
>CALDUO010000223.1 GCA_937923745.1 uncultured Granulosicoccaceae bacterium | reverse complement strand
CTCAGACTCTCCCAATGGAGGGTATTGGGCGCGAGCTATTGATGATGCCGTTGTTACGGTTTTTACTTGGGTAACGAGCCCTGCACGCCTTCGACGTACCAGTCCATGCCCAGCATATCGCCGTCAGACAGAACCTCGCCTTCTGCGACGACAATCTCACCGGCCTGATTTTTGATCGGGCCCTGGAAAGGATGCAATGAACCGTCGACGATGGAGTCACGCACAACATCTGCAGCGGCAGCTACATCCGCAGGTACCGATTCGCCATAGGCCGGAAAACCGACCATGCCGTCTTTAATACCGGTCCAGGTGTCGATGGAAGACCAAGTACCTTCGATGGCAGCGCGAGTTCGTTCGATGTAGTAGGGGTTCCAGTCGTCAATGATGGACGTCAGTTGTGCTTTGGGTGCAAATTGTGACATGTCAGATGCCTGACCAAACCCGTAGACACCTCGCGCTTCAGCAACCTGTAGCGGCGCCGGTGAATCGGTGTGTTGCGTGATGATGTCGGCACCCTGATCAATCAGTGCTTTGGCCGCGTCGCCCTCTTTACCCGGATCGTACCAGGTGTTTACCCAAACGACTTTAATTTCAGCATCAGGGTTCACTTTACGCATAGCGATAGAGAATGCATTGATACCACGCACCACCTCGGGGATAGGAAAGGAGGCAATGTATCCAATGACGTTGGATTTGGTCATCATGCCTGCAATCGTGCCGAGCACTGCACGCCCTTCATAAAAGCGTGCTGAATAGGTCGCCAGATTGTCTGCACGTTTATAACCGGTCGCGTGTTCAAATTTGACGTCCGGGAATTGCTTGGCAACTTTCAGTGTGGGGTTCATGTAACCAAACGACGTTGTGAAAATGAGGTCGTGGCCGGTTGCCGCCAATTTACGGATAACGCCTTCTGCGTCTGCACCTTCGCTGACACTCTCTACGTAGGTGGTTTCAACGGCATCGCCAAATTCTGCTTCAATGGCAAGACGCCCCTGATCATGGCGGTAGGTCCAGCCGTGATCACCGATGGGCCCGACATAGACAAAGCCAACTTTGAGAGGGTCGGCAGCATTGGCAAGCGGCAGCGCCACCAGCGTGCTGACCATGGCAACCGCGCCTGCAAGCAGGGAACGTCGCAGTGGACTAATGAGTTTCATGAGGATCTCCAATATTGTGAAACTACTACAGTTATTTAAGCCACCAGGACGGGAGGATCCGCTGGTGTTCTGACCGCCTAACTTACCCGAGAACGATGGTTAAAGCGACAAAAAAAACCACTCGAAACGTGTCACGTCGTTGGGTGAAATGCCTTACCGATACAGGCAGGTGCGTTACGTCGTATTTTACCCCGATCACGAGAAATCAGCACTAACACCAGTATGGTTGCAATGTAAGGCAGCATCGACATTAGCTGTGATGGCACATCGAGGCCGATAGCCTGACCGTGTAGCTGGAGGATGGAGATGGAGCCGAACAAATATGCACCAAAAAGTAGCCTCCAGGGACGCCACGATGCAAACACCACCAGCGCCAACGCGATCCAGCCACGGCCAGCGGTCATGTTCTCGACCCACATCGGTGAATAGGACATCGACAAATACGCACCGGCGAGCCCCGAGCAGGCACCGCCGAATACCGTCGCCAGATAACGGATGGCCACCACGTTGTAGCCCAATGCATGCGCGGCATCGTGCGAATCACCGACGGCACGAAGCACCAGCCCTGCCCGGGTTCGATATAAAAACCACGCAACTGCCGCTACCAGTGCAAACGACACGTACACCAGAATATCGTGACTGAACAACAGCTGACCGACCACCGGCAGTTCTGAGAGTATCGGTATCGATAACTTTGGCAACCCTTCGTAAGCCACACCAATCATGGACTGGCCAGCCAACGCACTCAAGCCAATACCGAACAGCGTCAGCGCGAGTCCGGTAGCCACCTGAGATGCCTGTAGTGTCAAGCACAACACCGAAAAGACCAGTGACAACAGCATGCCAGCGAGCACACCGGCGAGCACGCCGAGCACATCGACACCGGTGACGCTAACAACAATAAAACTGCTGACCGCACCGACCAGCATCATGCCTTCCACACCCAGGTTCAACACACCTGATTTCTCGGTAATCAGCTCACCAATAGCAGCAAACACCAGGGGCGTTGCAGCCGTGATGATCGTCAGCAGGGTCAATATGACAGTTTCAGACATAAGTATTTACGTGTGAGTTGCCGCAAGCGAACGACGACCCCATCCAAAGCGATACAGAATCAGCACATCGGTCGCCAATAAAAAGAACAACAGCAGTCCCTGGAATACGCCGGTAACAGCCTTTGGTAAGTTCATGGTGATTTGAGCCGACTCACCTCCCAGATAGGACAGTGCCATCACCAGCCCGGCAAACAACACGCCTACCGGATGTAACCTGCCAAGAAACGCGACAATAATAGCGGTGAAACCGTAACCCGGAGACACGACGGGTATCAGCTGTCCGATGGGTCCGGCCACTTCAAACAGACCGGCAAGTCCGGCAGCGCCACCGCCGAGCAACAAACAAAACCAGATCACCGACGACTCCCGAAATCCGGCGAAACGACCGGCACGCGGTGCCGCCCCCATCACCTGCAACTCAAACCCGAGTACGGTTCGCGACAGCAAGATCCACAGTGTCGCTACAAACATAATCGCGATAGGGAAACCAATATGCAGCCGGGTACCGTCGAGCACAATGGGTAATGTTGCGGCTGCATGAAAAAGCCTCGACTCGGGGAAATTAAACCCGTCAGGGTCACGCAGCGCACCATGGACCAACAGGCTCAGCAAGAGCCCGGCAATGTAGGTCAGCATTAAACTGGTGAGAATTTCACTGGCGTTAAACCGGGTTTTCAGCAGCGCCGGTATTGAAGCCCAGGCCATACCGCCGGCAATGCCTGCCAGCATCATCAACGGCAACACGTACCAGGCTTCAACCTCATAGAACCATAATGCGACAGCACCACCGGTTATTGCACCTGCCACGAGTTGTCCCTCGGCACCGATATTCCAGACCTGAGCACGAAAACCCAACGACAAGGCGGCACCGATGAGGATCAAAGGTGCGGCCTTCACACCGAGTTCGGCCAGCCCGTAACGTGTTGAGATTGGCTCGACAAAAAACGCGTACAGCGCTTCACCGACCGGTACACCGAGGAGAAAAAACAGCAGCAGACCGGCCAGTAATGTCAGCACCAGGGCGATGACCGGCGCCAGATATACCATGACACGGGATGGCTCGGGACGTTTGATTAACCGAATCACAGCGGTGCCTCCGGTCCGAATTTCCTGGCCGACTCCTGTCCGTTTACAACACCATCTGTCGCTTGCAGGCCATCGAGCGCAGCACCGCCCATCAACAGACCGATCTCTTCCATGGTGATATGCTTGGCCGGGAAAACGTCAGAGGTTTTGCCCGCGCAAATAGCCATAATGCTATGGCACACGCCAAGCAGTTCGTCGAGGTCCTGAGACACGATAATGACCGCGGCACCGTCAGCCGCCAACCCTAACAGTGCATCATGAATTGCAGCGGCAGCACCGGCATCGACACCCCACGTAGGTTGTGCAACCACCAGCACCTCGGGCTTTTGCATAATCTCACGCCCCACCACAAACTTCTGCAAATTTCCGCCTGACAGACTGTCAGCGGCTGCCGCACTGCCACGACATTGCACCTGAAAGGCATCAATGACCCGACTGGCAAACTGCCGACTGGCCCGGTGCCGAATAAAACCCACACGTGATAAGGACAGCCGTTGTGCGCCGGTTAAAAAAGCATTTTCAGCGAGACTCATACCCGGTACCGCAGCATGCCCGAGGCGTTCTTCCGGCACGACGCATAGCCCGATCTGACGCCGGGAACCGGGCATCAGCCGACCAACGGGTTGCCCTTTAAATTGCACCATATCAGCGCTTGATAACAAAATTTCACCGGACAATGCGTTAATGAGTTCATCCTGACCATTACCGGCAACACCTGCAATACCCAGAATCTCACCCGCACGCACCGACAAGTTGATGTCATCAAGCTTGACGGAAAAACTGTCTGCTGCGGGTAAAGTCAGCGACTGGCAGGCCAGGCTCACAGGCCCAAAGCCCGCGCTTTCGGGCAACCGATGTGGCGTCACATCCTGTCCAATCATCATTGACGCCAAACTACTTGCCGATTCGGTGGCAGGGTTGGCGATGCCGACGACACGCCCGCCACGCAAAATGGTGGCGTGGTGACACAATGCCTTAATCTCGTCGAGCTTGTGGCTGATGTATAAAATAGCCACGCCTTCTGAAGACAGCTGCCGCAGTGTTTTGAACAGCGTATCGACCTCTTGCGGCGTCAATACTGACGTTGGTTCGTCCATGATCAAGAGCTTCGGGTTCTGCAGCAGGCAGCGCACGATTTCGATGCGCTGACGCTCACCGACTGACAAGGTGTAAACATACCGCTCGGGGTCAAGTGGCAAACCGTAACGCGCCGAGATTGTAACGATGTCCTCGTCCAGCGAGTCGGTGTTCACCCCGGAGGAGTCGCCAAGACCCAGCGCAATGTTCTCGCTGACCGTCAGTGATTCGAACAGGGAGAAATGCTGAAACACCATGGCGATGCCGAGACCTCGAGCCACCGACGGGTTGTTGATGGTGACGGGCGCACCTTGCCACTCGATGTCTCCCTGATCGGCCCTCAGCACACCGTAGATCATCTTCACCAACGTGCTCTTACCGGCACCGTTTTCGCCCAATAACGCATGAATTTGACCGGGCATCAAGGTCAGGTCGACCTGATCATTGGCGAGACAGCCGGGGTAGGATTTCACCATGCCCCGAAGGTCCAGCAGAGGGGTACCCTCGTGGCTGTTCGACGCAGTAATTGGTGATTCAGACTTCAAGGATGCATTTCCTCAGAGCGGCAGGTGGCGAAAGGTCGATAGTCTAGCTGGAAACCCCGGTCACATGCCAATCTGTCGAGAAAAATTCATCACCGGGTGTGCTAGCCTTTTATGAGACCTTGTGACTTTCCCAACAACCAAAGGCTTGTGACCCGGGCAGCCGAGTGTACGTTGCCAGCCACTGGGCCCAAAACCGAAAACCAGTGCCATAAACTATACCCATAAACTATAGCCAGAAACTATAGCCAGAACCTATAACCAGAACCTATAACCAAGCACCACGGCCTGACGACCATCTTCAAACCGCTATTGTTGGGCGGCAACTGCAACCCAACGGATACAACACGGCCTAACAACTAACCGCAAATAAACCGCGACACGTCACGTATCAACAACCCGTTATGACAGAAAACACTCAAGTGCTGGTGTTGGGCGATATTCTCCACCTGCTCGGTGACCCTGCATCAGCAGACACCAACGACCCCACACGGCAGCCAAGCGATAATCCTGCGGTGGAGTACGTACCCGATGGCGCGTTGTTGATAAACGATGGTCATGTGACATCGGTCGGATCTGCACAAGCGCTGTTGGCCTCGACACCCGAGCCTTACGCATTACACGACTACCGGGGGCAGCTCATTGTCCCGGGGTTTATCGATACACATGTTCATTATCCCCAATGTGAAGTCATTGCGTCCTATGGCACGCAACTGCTCGATTGGTTAAACACTTACACGTTTCCGGCAGAGCAGCGTTTTAGCGACCCGATACATGCAGCCACCATTGCCCGTTTTTTTCTTGACGAGCTGATCCGTCATGGCACCACCACTGCGCTGGTGTTTGGCACCTCAGACCCAACCTCCGTCGATGCGTTTTTTACCGAAGCACAGCGACAAAACCTGCGCATGATCTGCGGCAAAGTCATGATGGACCGTAACGCACCTGAGTCTTTGTGCGATACCGCCGAGAGCAGTTACGCGGACAGCAAATCATTAATACAACGCTGGCACCAAAAAAACAGATTGGGATACGCAGTAACACCACGATTCGCACCCACCAGCACCGACCGGCAATTAAGCTTGGCTGGCCAGTTGTTACAGGAACACCCCTCTGTTCATTTACACACGCACTTGGCCGAAAACACTGATGAAATTGCATGGGTTCAATCGTTGTTTCCTGATCGCAGAAGTTATTTGGATGTCTATGATCACTTCGGCCTACTGGGTTCGCGATCTGTCTTTGCACACAGCATATACCTTGACGACAACGACTGGCGTCGTTTGTCTGACAGCGGCTCGGCCATTGCACATTGCCCCACCTCAAATCTCTTTATTGGCAGTGGTTTATTTGATCTCCAGGCCGCGTCGCGCTGGCGTATCAAAACCGGTCTGGGTACAGATGTAGGTGGAGGCGATAGCTTCTCGCTACTGAGAACGATCAATGAAGCCTATAAAATTCAGCAGTTGCAATCACACCGGTTAGCACCGATGTCTGCGTTGTACATGGCGACACTCGGAGGTGCTATCGCGCTGGACATGCAACGCCATATCGGTAACTTTGAGCAAGGCAAAGAAGCAGACTTTATTGTTCTGAACCCGAGTGCCACCCCATTAATGACGTTGCGTCAGGCCAGCTGTAAGACGCTGGAAGAAACCTTATTTATGTTGATGATGTTAGGTGATGATCGCGCCATTACTGACACGTTTATTTTGGGTGAGTCCCGCAAAAAACGGTTAGCGGTAGCACAGTGAAAGACACGCAACTGGTGAGACAGGCGTTGGCGTAAAAACAAACGGGCAGTTGACCAAACAGGCATAGAAAAACAGGCATAGAAAAACAGGCACAGAAAAAAGAGGCGCGGCACAGCAAGTGGCAAAGCCCTGCGCCCGATTGCCGGTCACGTACCCGTTGAATTGTTCAGAGACTGTGGCTACACGTTGTGACTATAAACTGCGGCCAGTCATTCGGCCAGTTATTCGGCCAGTTATTCGACCAGCGATGCGGCCAGTAATGCAGCCAGTAATGTAGCCAGTAAACGAGCCTCGCAGATAGCCTGCGCTGTCGCGAGAGAGGCCCCCCATTAGTTCACACCCAGTTTCTCGTGTAGCGATTTACTGGTAGTGGTGTATTGCACAGCCACTTTTTTATCAGGTTCGAACTGTTGCTTGATGGCATAAGCCGCCAGTGCTGCTTCGTGAAACCCGCTCAGAATCAGTTTCTTTTTACCTTCATAGGTGTTGATATCACCAATGGCGTAGATACCTGGCACCGATGTTTCGTACGTGGCTTGATTAATGGTGATCAGGCGTTTGTCGAATTCGAGTCCCCAATCTTCGATAGCGCCAAGTTTCGGGGACATACCAAAGAAAACCAACAGGTGATCTACCGGCACACTGATGACTGTGCGGTCTTCGTCTCTGAGCCTTATTTCAAGGTCGGTAAGCGTGCCGTCTTTTTCGGTAAAACCGGTAGCCACGCCATAGAGAATTCGCGCCTGCCCTGCATCACTTAATGCTTCGAGTTTATTCACCGAGGCCTCAGCCGCACGAAACCGTTCGGTACGGTTTATGACCGTGACACTGCGCGCATCAGGTGCCAGGGCTATGGCCCAATCGAGCGCGGAGTCGCCGCCACCCAATATCACCAGATCACGGTCTTTATGGATGGAGGGGTCTTTCACCCGATAGAACAGCTGAGAGTCGAGAAACTGATCGAGTCCGTCAAGCCGGACCTTGACTGGCGAAAACGAACCGCCACCTGCCGCAATAATCACCGCACGACAGGTAATAGCAGTGTCTTTGGTAGTCGTGACTGTGAACAGGCCCTCGTCGTCTTTGGTTAACGAGATGGCTTCCTGGTCGAGATGCAGTACCGGCGAGAAAGGCTCTATTTGCGCCAGCAGGTTATCGATGAGCTCCTGCCCCGTGCATACGGGTATCGCCGGTATGTCATAAATGGGTTTATCGGGATACAGCTCGACACACTGCCCGCCCGGTGCAGACAGTGTGTCGATGATATGCGCGTTTAGCCCCTGCAGACCTAACTCAAACACCTGAAACAGCCCGACCGGGCCTGCTCCGATTATAACGACGTCAGTAGTGTGTTTCTGCAAGCGCTCTCATGCCTTTGTTGGGTATTCGTTTAACGAATGAAGTAACGGTAGCCCAGACCGAACGTGGTTCCGTCGATGAAGTCGAGCCCGAAGTAAGCTTCGCCGTTCGGCACCGGTAAAATCACACCACCACCGAATCCGAGCTCGTTGTCGGTTTGCCCGCTACTGATGCGATGGAAGCCAACATTAGCGTACCATTTTAGGCCGCTGTCTGACAGTGCCTCGCGTCCGCTGACCAGCAGCTCAAGTGAAATAACGTCAACGCTGAGATCAAAGCCGCCGAAATCGAACGTACCGTCGTGATAGCTGAACTTCAGACTGGAATCCATGTTACTGATCAGGTCCTGAAGCTGGTAGAAAAAACCAACGCCAAACGGTGTGCCGCTGAATGCGCCAATATCACCGGTGCCGATATCTGCAAACGCGATGATGCCCGGTGTCACGCGATAATTTACACGCAGACCAAAGTGATCATAATCAGCAGCGCCGAGGTCGCCAGATCCCAAACCTGCTTCAATGGAGAGGTCAGGCGTGGTGGACAACAATGCGCTGCGTCCGTTAGGCAATCCAAAATATTCGGCATGCGCCGGTGCAATAAAAACCAGTAACAGGGTCGCTGTCAGGATGAGTTTACGCATAAGTACTGTCCTTTGGTTGTTCCGGTAAGTCACCCTGCCAGGTCGGAGGTCACGCAACGACCGACGGGTACAAAATTCTTTGAACCAGTTCAAAGAGTCACGTTACTTTACCACCGGCGATTCCATCGCCACAAGCAGTTTGGCCAGCGCCGCAAACTGCAACCATGCTCAATCGGAGCGCCCTGAAGACTTCACCAGCATTGGCAGACTTGCATTAGCCGTCGGTTGCTTTGTTATAAAGTTGCGCTCGAACTGAGTGTTCTGCGCCTTGTTAAACACAGATTTTAAACTGCGCGTCCCAATCAAATCCCACCCAAGCCCCGGCACACAGGCTCATACATTGAGCGGGCTTTTAATTAAACACCTGTTCGCGTGTCGCACGGAACTCAACGTCAGGCCAGCGCTCTTGGCTCATAGAGAGATTAACGCGAGTTGGCGCAAGGTACACCAGCTCGCCTGCATGATCGAGTGCCAGATTGTTTTCGAGCTTCCTGCGAAAGTCAGTCAGCATTTTGTCGTCGGAGCAATATATCCATCGGGTCTGTTGCACACCGACCGCTTCAAATTGACATTCGACCTTGTACTCATCGCGTAACCGTTGCGCGACAACTTCAAATTGCAACACACCCACCGCACCGAGTATCAGGTCGTTGCTGGTGAAGGGTCTGAACAGCTGGGTAGCGCCCTCCTCACACAGTTGATCAAGACCTTTTTGCAATTGTTTCATTTTCAGCGGATCTTTCAGCACCGCCCGACGAAAGAGCTCAGGTGCAAAGTTGGGGATGCCGGTAAATGCCAACTCTTCGCCGACAGTAAAGGTGTCACCAATACGAATGGTACCGTGATTGTGCAGACCGATGATGTCACCACTCCAGGCCTCCTCAACGTGGCCACGGTCAGACGCCATAAAGGTCAGCGCATCACTGAGGCGAATCTCTTTGCCGAGCCTGACGTGACGCACTTTCATACCCTTTTTGTACTGACCGGAACAAATACGGACAAACGCGACCCGATCACGGTGCTGCGGGTCCATGTTGGCCTGTATCTTAAAGGAAAAGCCGGTGAAATTTTCTTCGTCTGGCTGTACGGTGCGGGTAACCGTTGGTCGCGGCTGTGGTCCGGGTGCGTGTACGACAAAATCGTCCAGCAACTCGGAAACACCGAAGTTGTTGATAGCGGAACCAAAAAACACCGGGGTCAGTTTGCCGGCAAGATACGCCTCTTTATCAAAGGCATTACTGGCACCCTGCACCAACTCAAGCTCGTCGCGCAATTCATCGGCCATGTCACCTATCGCCTCGGCCAGCCGTGGGTTGTCGAGCCCCTGTATAACTTCACCTTGCTGCACTTTGCCCCCGTGCGTTGGCGAGAAAAAATGCACTGTCTCGTTGTGCAGGTGATAGACCCCCTTAAACCGTTTGCCCATGCCAATAGGCCAGGTCACCGGCGCGCACTGAATGTCGAGCATACGCTCTATTTCGTCCAACAGCTCGATCGGCTCGCGCCCTTCGCGATCAAGCTTGTTAATAAAGGTCATAACAGGGGTGGTGCGTAACCGACACACGTCCATGAGTTTTTCGGTACGTGCTTCAACACCGCGCGCAACGTCAATGACCATTAACGCAGAGTCCACTGCTGTCAGGGTACGGTAGGTGTCTTCGGAGAAGTCTTCGTGACCAGGCGTATCGAGTAAATTCACTATTGAATCACCGTACGGAAACTGCATCACCGATGACGTCACCGAGATGCCCCGCTCTTGCTCCATCGCCATCCAGTCAGAGGTGGCGTGACGCGCCGCTTTACGCCCCTTTACGGTACCGGCAAGCTGTATCGCGCCCCCGAATAACAGCAGCTTTTCAGTCAGCGTAGTCTTGCCCGCATCGGGGTGCGAGATGATAGCAAAGGTTCTGCGTTTTTGAACCTGCTGAAGAAAATCGCCACCTGCCATCCCGAGAATCCTGTTTTATGCGTACGCGCAAATTGAATCCGCCACCCAAGGCTGTCAGGGTGTGGACTGAGAAAAGACCGGTATTCTACCGAATAACGACCGAGTCATACAGGCAGGTTGTCGCAGTGGATGGCCGGGTCAGTGGCCCCGTACCATTAATTACAACAAAACAGCGTCCGGCCCACCGGTAGCACACCCGTCCCGGCGATATTTTTGAGTGTGGGTAACCCGCCTTTGTCACTGTGAACAACAGGGCGTGCCGCGAAGATACCCTCCTGCCAGACAGTATTTCTGAGGGGCAGTATTCCTGAGGGGCAGCATTCCAGCCGGGCAGTATTCGTGTCGGACAGCACACATGCCGGGCAGCATTCAGAGCACCCGGTATGGGGCGTACAGTCGGTAGACGCGCGGGAAAGACATCACGGGGTGACGAGCTGCGAAGTGGACGGGGCAGTACATGCGCTAACACGATCTGCAGCGAGACCAGGTGAAACGATTGGCTGTACACGGCTGCCAACGCTGTGGCAGCCGCAATTAGACCTGTTGCTATGGCCGTTAATCTGGCCGTTAATCTGGCTGTGACTGTGGCCGAAGTCGGTTAGTCAAGGAGCAATTCAACTCGCCGGTTGCCCCGACGATCTTCGCGGGTTGCGTTACTGCCCAGTGGCGTGTTCTCGCCGTAGGCCTCTGTTGAGAGCCTTGAGATCTCGACACCTTCATTGATCAGAAATTGCGCTGTCGACTGAGCACGTTGACCTGACAACCTATAGTTGTACTGCTCTTCACCCGTGCTATCGGTATGACCGATGATCATTAATGCACTACTGTCACACTCTTTCATCAGATCAGCAACCTGCTTCAGCACACTGCTGGCTGATGGCGTCAGTTCTGCAGAATCGAAATGAAAGTTAATCTCGTGTGCACTACCGGAGACGCCGTTGCATGCAGCGGCTTCAGGCGTTGCCGCCGCAAGCACAGGTTCGGGTTTAGGTTTGGGCAGCGTTGCCTCGAGTGCTGGCACCGCAGCAGCAGATGCGGCCGACGCCAGTGGTAGATTGCTGCGGTTTTGCTTACCGCCGATTCGGTATATCAACCCGAGTTGCCCGTAACTCACGTCAGTATCAAACGCAATTGCCTCTGCACGCAATCCAAGACCTGATCGCGTGTTGTATTCAACGCCGGCACCCAGGAGCAGGTGTTCGGCATTGTCCTGTACGTACGGCACATCACCGACCGGACTGTTTTCAAGTATGCCAACACCAACTCGCCCAAAGCCCGAGAAACCCCGACGCTTGAAGCTGTGTCGGTTCTTGCCCACATATAACAGTGCACTCGCACCATACGTGTGGTAGTTGATACGCCCACCGGTGTTGATACCCGCACTACCCAAATCAGCACTGTGCAGTTCTACCGACCACTGACGTGACAGATCTGCACCAACGGTGATTTGTCCGCCACCGTTAACACGGTCGTTCACGTCGACACCATTAGCCTCTGACGTGTCCGGGTCAAGACGACTGGCACCAACCCCCGCAGCAGCATAAGCGCTCCGCGAGAAACTGCGCGATACGCTTGAGGCGATAACACCCTCCTCTGCGATGATCGGCCCGACTTCAGAACCCGAGGGTGGAATCAATGAGCATCCACCCAGTAACACGCCGACGGAGCCTGTCACCAACACTCTGGTTGCAACCTGTCTGGCGGTCACTACGCCTTGCAAATCAGCGTGAACAGATTCAGACGTGAGTGGCTCATCATCTGCAGCGCGCGTTGCGCGTCGGTTGCGACGCACAGCTTTGCGTCGCATACCCAGTGCACCAACAGACAGCAGCGCCAACAGTGCCAGCATTGGATCGACCTGATCACGCTTACCACTCGCGCCACCAGTGATGATTGTGCAGCCACCACCAGAGAGACCGGTGTGAATGAAACCATCTGTCGATGCCTGCAACACATCGGCGATACCGTTATTGTCTGCGTCAGGCAATGCAGCACCTAACTGCAGCGACACGAAACCGGCATCGGCAAACCCGTCACCATCGGCATCAGGGTCTCTGGAGTCAACAATACCATCGCCGTCGGCATCATCTTCAAACAAGAAGTCAACATCGGCACTGTCGTCGATGCCATCACCATCAGCATCTTCACCACCGGTAAACATCACATCGACCACATCCGGGATGCCATTGCCATTGACGTCAGCCATCGCATCAACGATACCGTCACCGTCTTCATCGACACCACCCGCCTCAAGCAGATCGGGAATACCGTCATTGTCGGTATCGAGATCCAGATGATTAAACTGACCGTCTTCATCGGTATCCTTGCGCGCATCCAGTTGATTTCCGGTTGCGTCGTTGATGCCGTCACCATTCGCATCGGCAAAGTCATCAAGAACACCGTTACCGTCCAGATCGAAATTCGGGCCCAATGTTTCTATGACATCACTGAGTCCATCGTTGTCACTATCCAGATCCAGATAGTCAGCAAACCCATCGTTATCGAAGTCGCCGAGACTCAGTGGCGCGACACCCAGACCATCATCGATACCGTCGTTATTGGCGTCAACAAAGTTATCAATGACACCGTCACCGTCCGCGTCTTCACCGCCGGCCTCAAGCGCATCGGTCATACCATCGTTATCACTGTCGCCATCCAGATAGTTCGGAATGCCGTCACCGTCGGTATCTGTCGGGTTACCGGCATCGGCACCGACTTCAGCACTGTCGGGAATACCATCGTTATCGCTGTCGCCGTCCAGGTAGTCCGGAATGCCGTCACCGTCCCGATCGCCATCACCCTCTTGCAGGTCAGGAATACCATCGCCATCTGCATCGGCATCAAACGCATCCGGTATACCGTCGCCGTCAGTATCGCCAACACCTTCACCACTGTCAGCAACACCATCGCCATCCGAATCAAGGTCGAGGTAGTTCGGGATACCATCGCCGTCGGCGTCAACAACACCCTCGTCGATATCTCGGATACCATCGCCATCTGAATCCGTATCCAGATAGTCGGGGATACCGTCGGCATCAGAATCCAGCGTACCCTCTGTGTTGTCAGGTACACCATCGCCATCCGAGTCAGAGTCAATATAGTCAGCAACACCATCACCGTCACTGTCCACAGAGCCCTCGACGTCATCCGCAATACCATCGTTATCACTGTCATCATCAATGAAGTCAGGAATACCGTCGCCATCAACATCACCCGGCCCTTCTACGCTGTCGTCAATACCGTCATTATCGGAGTCAAGATCAGCATAGTTCGGTATACCATCGCCATCGCTATCGACTAATGGATCGCCTGCACCTTCACTGGCATTGGCAATACCGTCACCATCGATGTCATCATCGAGATAGTCCGGCACACCATCGCCATCGCGATCACCGGTGCCCAAATCACTGTCGGGGATACCGTCACCGTTGGCATCGCTATCCTGAGCATCCGGCGTACCGTCGCCATCGCTATCGATAGCACCCTCATCGATGTCGTTGATGCCGTCACCGTCAGAATCGGTGTCGAGATAGTCAGGGATACCGTCGCCATCGGTGTCACCACTGCCTTCAAGGCCGTCGTTGATACCGTCAGAGTCAGAATCACCATCGACGTAGTCAGCAGCACCGTCGGCATCACTGTCGATTGAACCCTCTACACTGTCAGCAATACCATCACTGTCGGAATCGGTATCCAGATAATCAGGTGTACCGTCTCCATCAGTGTCAACACCGCCTTCGGTAACATCCGGTATGCCATCAGCATCACTGTCGGTATCAAGGTAATCTGCAATACCGTCACCGTCACTGTCGACGTCACCTTCGGCGTTGTCACCAATGCCATCACCGTCCGCGTCTGTGTCAAGGAAGTCAGGAATACCATCGCTATCCTGATCACCCGTACCTTCGTTCAGGTCGGGGATTCCGTCATTGTCAGAATCTTCGTCAGCATAGTTTGGTGTACCGTCGCCGTCGCTGTCATCAGTTGGGTTAGGCGCTCCCTCGCTGCCGTTCGCAATGCCATCACCGTCAATGTCACCATCGAGGTAATCCGGAACGCCGTCGCCATCCTGATCACCGGCACCCACATCAGCATCGGGAATACCGTCACCGTTGGCATCAGTATCCTGTGCATTCGGAATACCATCACCATCGCTATCGATAGCACCCTCCAGGGTATCCGGTATGCCATCACCATCGGCATCGGCATCCAGATAATCAGGCGTGCCGTCACCGTCAGTGTCACCGCTACCCTCTACGAGGTCTGAAACACCATCACCGTCACTGTCTGAATCAACGTAATCAGGTGCACCATCACTGTCGCTATCGATCGAGCCCTCGAGGAAGTCGGCAATACCGTCGGCGTCTGAGTCGTTGTCCAGGTAGTCAGCAACACCATCAGCGTCTGAATCGACATTACCTTCCAATGCATCCGGAATACCGTCACCATCTGAGTCGCTGTCAATCACGTCGGCAGTGCCGTCGCCATCACTATCAACCGTTCCTTCTGTGGCATCACCAATGCTGTCGCCGTCAGAGTCCTGGTCGAGATAGTCGGGGATACCGTCACTATCGGTATCCACAGCACTTTCAACTGCGTCATCAATACCGTCATTATCTGAGTCGGCATCGAGGTAATCCGGTGTGCCATCACCATCAGAGTCTACCGAACCTTCAACATCGTCAGGGATACCGTCGCCATCTGTGTCAGAGTCGAGGTAGTCAGGCGTACCATCACCATCGTCATCGCCACTACCCTCAATACTGTCGTCAATACCGTCACCATCGGCATCAGTATCAATGAAGTCTGCAACACCGTCGCCGTCGAGGTCACCGTTACCCTCTGACGCATCGGGTATACCGTCGTTGTCAGAGTCATTGTCGGCGTAGTTCGGCACACCATCACCATCACTGTCATCAGTGGGGTTAGGCGCACCTTCATCGACGTTGACGATACCATCACCATCAATGTCACCATCGAGGTAGTCAGGTATACCATCACCATCAGTGTCGGATGTACCCAGATCGCTATCGGGAATACCGTCATCGTTAACATCGGTATCTTTCAGATCAGGCACGCCATCGCTATCGGTATCCACAGCGCCTTCAACACTGTCGTCGATGCCATCGCCATCACTGTCACCATCAAGGTAATCGGCGGTGCCGTCACCATCGGTGTCAACATCACCCTCGACGCTGTCATCGACACCATCATTATCACTGTCAGGATCGATGTAGTCCGCCACACCGTCACTGTCGGTGTCTACGGCGCCTTCA
>CALDUO010000222.1 GCA_937923745.1 uncultured Granulosicoccaceae bacterium | reverse complement strand
TGTTGCACGTAACCGGTCTTAGCCTGCCAACGACTTCCAGAAGACCATCTTGTCTTCAGTGTCACCATAAAATTGTCTAATTGTGCCTTCGTGGGTGAAGTTGAGTTTGAGATAACACTGGCGGGCAGGCTCGAATTGCGCATTGCTCGATGTTTCAATCAACACAATACGACCGCCCCGGTCTTTAACGGCCTGTTCAATAAATGTGATCATTTGGCTAGCGACACCGCACCGGCGCTGCTCCGCTTTAACCGCGATAAAAAAGACATTCCAGACATTGTCGGCCATGGTTTCAATGGCATAGTAGGCCGCGCCTTTGATCGTGCCGTTGTCATCCAGCACAATCCACTCATGGCCGGGTTCTGCCGCGTTATCCAACCAGGTATCGAGCATTTCACCGACGCCAGTGAGTTCTTCGGGTAAAAACATATTGCTGTCGACGGCGATGTCCATGATGTCGTGAGCATCATCGTGCTGTGCGGGTCTGATGGTGATTGTCATGTGTTATGGCTGTGGGGTTATGTGTGATCAGCGCGGACTGCGCCAGGCTTATATCTTGTTGGTATTATGTAAACCCGGGTGATCAGTTTATTTGCAGTGCCGGGTAAAATGCAGAACCGGGCCAGCTGGTAGTTACAGCAGTGCTGTAAGTTCATCCAGATGATGAACATGCAGCGATGTAACCGCAGGCCACTGTGTTACCGGGTTAGGGTCGAGGTGTACCGTATGGGTACCGGCCCGGTCGCCTGATTCCATATCAAACAGGTAGTCGCCAATCATCACCGTATCTTCCGGTGCCGCAGACCAATGGTGCAGTAGTTTTAACACACCGGCAGGGTCGGGCTTCGGCGCACAGCACTCGCGGCTGACAATGGTCTCGGGGGTAAAGTAATGATCAAGCTGGCAGGCTTTGAGTGTTGCGTCGGCAATGGCTTTGCCGTTACGCGTCAGAATGCCTACTGGGGTACCACGTGCTTTTAGTGCATCCAGCAATGCCACAGCACCGGGTTGCTGTGTTGCTTTGTGTGCAATCTCAAGTTCCAGCGCATCAAGCGCCTGATGTACCCGCGCACCTTCATCGGCTGGTAAGGCCTCAATGGATTCGAGAATAGGTTTGCCAGCTGGCAGACCAAGTGTGTCACGAATGGCATCGAAATCATGGATGGCATGGGTGAGGGTGCCGTCCATATCGAAAATCCAGAAGCCGCAATCGCCAATAGCTTCAGCGGCTAATGCTGCCAGCGAGCCCGAAGTGGGCTGAAGACGGCTGTTTTGAGACATATCGGGCTATTTCCGGTCAGTGAGCGGGCGGGTTGTCGTAGTATAATTCAAATCATTGATGCGCCCCGCGTCGTCAACCGAAAAAAAAGAAATTACCGGCGAGCCGATCCAATCCAACAAAACAATCGGCCGCCATCGGGCATAACCCGCGACAGATCTCACACACAAACGATCAGCCATCCGGCGAGGAACAGGCAACCATGATGTATAAATCTACAACCATCAAAAATAGAATCAATGCCAAAACACTGGTGAGTGTCATGATGGCCGGGCTGGTTGCCGGCAGCGTCATCCCCGTCACTGCACAAGAACCCGAACCCATTCCAAAATTCCTGCTCATCAAACTCACCCGCGACCAGTTTTCATCCATGTGTGGTACCCCGGAATTTACGCAGTGCATGGGATTTGACGAACAGCAATGCCTTGAGATATCCAACAAAGCCATAGACACCTGCCTCGGCCCACTACCAGCCGCAATCGATCCCACTGCATTAGAGAACGATGCGCTAGAAGCGTGTCCGCAGAAAGTTTTTAATGAAGCCGGGTTTGCAGAGGAGAAGGCTAAGCAGTGTTTTGCGGAGGTTATTCGGTAGGGTTACATTGGTTGGTGGGATAAGGGCATAGGGAGTAAGACAGGAGTGGGGAATAGGTGAGTGACGCTGAAAATTCGGTAGTTGAAATAGAGTCCATTAACGACAGGGACAGTCTCGAAGCGTGGTTGGAGCGTAGGTCACCTGAAGATGCAGCGCTACTTGCGTGGCGGGCAGCATTGTGGGTGTTTCCGTTACTGCTGAATTCTGATGAGCATAGAGCGACGGTTGCAGCGTTTCGCGCTTTAATTTCAGGCAATATCGTTTTTAGTCGGGGATTGAAGGGAATCGATGAAAATACTATCGCCGCCGCCGCCGCCGCCGCCGCCTCCGCCTCCGCCTCCGCCTCCGCCGCGTCCGACTTCGCCTACGCCGCCTTCGCCGCCTTCGCCGCCGTTCGCGCCACCGCATTCGCCGCCACCGCCTACGACGCCTACGACGCCAACGCCGCCGCCACCGCCGCCGCCAACGCCGCCTACGACGCTCACGACGCCTACGCCGCCGCCCACGCCTCCTCCTCCTCTTCCAATATTCCTATTAAATACTGGCAACTGGTGCGAAGCGACTGTGAAGCAATCAACGCAGGTATCTCGTTAAAACAAGTGCCTCTCTGGCACACTGAAAAGGCGCCTGAATTTCTGCAATTAGAAATTCGGAAGCCAGAAGCTGAATCGGGCCGCCAC
>CALDUO010000221.1 GCA_937923745.1 uncultured Granulosicoccaceae bacterium | reverse complement strand
GCGCCTGTCGTGCCGTTTCACCACGCGGCTGCGTGCACTGGCACTCAACTGACGATAGACTTCTGTCGCATCATCGCCCGTCGCAGGTGCTGTTTTTTCGGCTTGCTCGAACTGCCGCCTGAGCTGGTCAACTGACGATGGTTTATCCACGGGTGCCCCGACCGTAGGCGCCCGGGCTGTACTGACACGCAGCAACATCACTCCAACTGCATAACCACGCCGGATTATTATCACTGACCGGTAACCAGCCCACGGCTATCCCCTGATCAAGAAACCATCGTCGAGCCTGTGACAATAAACGAAAACTCTCGGCTGACCCCGTATCGTGAACAAACAAGAACGCAAACGTTGTTGCCGCATCGATATCCCTAACGACACTACCCAGTGGTGTGTCAACATTCTGCAACTCGTTAAACGTGGGCCAGTTATCGGTATCGATGGGCCGCAGCGCCAATGTCAGCAACTCATCGCTGCGCCCGGTAAAGTCAGCATTAATCTGAAATTCTGCAGCGGAGTCGCCTTCGGTTGCAGCCAACAGTCCGTTGGTGAACACGGCGTTGATATCGATGGACTGGATATGATCGCCGTGCACATAAAAAAAGGCGGGTACCAGTCCGCTTTGGTGCTCTATCGGCAGTGGCGGTTCATTAAACGGCTTTTGCGCCTGTATCGCTGTAACCAGCAATAGCAGGATCAACACGCCAACAGCATTGGAGACAAGATCTGTTAGGGAATCAAGACTCATTGCGGCCGAGTTCCATCACCAATATCCAGCCCAACACGCAAATAACGAAATTCGGCCTGCTCCATCATTGCGCGAAGCATGTGATAGGTGTCGGTACTGCCAGGGTGCACCACTAACAACACATATTCTTCGTACGGGTAACCTCGCGACTCAGCGAGTCGATTCACTGTGACTATCTCATTAAACAAGACACCCAGTACACCCTGGTTATCTTCTACAGTCAGATCAAGATTGAATCCACCGATGGTGAGTATCGTATTGCGACCACGCTCAATGGCATCGAGACCAGCACGTTCATCAAGCGCAAGGTCAGGCAAACGTTCGCTAAGGTCGGACGCCGGTGGTGAAAGCAGGATATTGCCCGGATACACATCCACGCGGTATGGCGTCTGAAAGATCTGCGCCTGTTCAGCCTCTGCCTCTTCGGTGGAACCTATCTCGCCCATCACCATCAGGTTCTGTAAAAAAGCCAGCACACCGATCACGCACAAAAACAAACTGATAAACGGAAACAGCTCGAGCTTTAACTCATGCCGCGCACGGGAGTCGATCAAATCTTCCCTCCGTCCTGTCCCGGCAACGTTGTGTTATGACTTTCATAACGACTGAACGCTTCCTCGCGCAGATCACGAATCGACTCATCCAGCGCACGCGTATGTTCGTCGGGTTCATCAACCACAATATCCAGTTGTCGAAGTTGATCGAAACCCGCTGGCCGCGTTTGCATAAAACGTTGCCAGAGCGCATCCATACTCAACAGGTAATGCCGTTCCTGCTGCTCGGTGTATACCATCAGACCAGTAGCCGGCACGCTCAAGACAAGCGCGAGCAAGGTGGTATCAAATGCCGTTGATAACCCCTGCGTCACCAGCGGTATATTTTGTTGTAATAATGTGGAAACGCTGGCTCCTGCCTGACTGCTGCTCATGGTTTCGGAGAAAAATGAAATACTGAGTCCAATCCCCCACACTGTGCCAATAAAACCCACAATCGGTAACGACCACACAAAGAAACGAATAACCGCGAAGGAGTTGTGCAGATAGTCTTCTTCTACTTCGGCACGCGGCCGATCACGCAGAGACATTTTATCGGCATCAGGGTCGTCCGTACCCTGCCCCTGCTGCAACAGCCTCCAGCGTTGTGCCAGCAGATTAGTGGCAAAACGTTTGCTGTTTTGGCTGACATCCTCAAGCTTGGCAGAAATATCAAACAGCCGCGGTGCCAGCTCACTCTGAAAATGTCGGCTCAGCATTTTTTCGCTCGCCAGCAGTCGGCGTTTTTTTAATAACAAAAACAAAGTGGTAAAAAAAAGCACCATAATGACCGGTGAGATGGCGTTACCCCACAGGATACGGCTAATGGTTCCGGCAGACGCATCCAGCTGGAAATAACGCTGTGCAACAAACACCAGCGCCACAACGACCAGTGCTGCCAGCACGGCAGGGATGAGGCGAACCTGAGTGGGGTAATTCATGTTGTCATTCCTGGCTTTGCCTGCGTGTTACCGCCGGGCGTGCTGTCGCCTGTATGTGTCCGGGCCTGAGCTGCCCCTGGTCGACGACCACTTGTTTGGCGCGAGAGCTATCGCGGCGTTGTCGGGCGGCTTCGGGTCCAATCTTTTGTTCCAATAGCGCGTAAGAGCGGCCGCTTAACGTGGCGAGCTCCTCTGCCATGTAGTCAGCGTACCAGTGGTGTCGGTCACGGGTATGGATATCATTGAATCCCGCCGCGCGCAGCAACGCTTTCGCTGCATTGAGTGTACCGAGTTTGAAGTCGAGACCCACAATCGTGAGCCAGTGCTGCATTTCGGGCGTGACGATGTTGTCACTTCCGAACCAGTCACCCATCGCCAGCCGTCCGCCGGGTTTGAGCAGACGGTGGATGTCGGCGTAACAGGCAGCCTTGTCAGACACATGCACCAAAGAATCTTTGGTGAACACAACGTCAAAGGTATTATCGTGGTAGGGCAGAACGCCCGGGGTTACGGTTTGAAAATCCAGCCGATCAGCAAGATCTTTTGCCTGAGCCAGTGCGCGGGCTTGGTTGATCAGACTGGCGTCAACGTCAACAGCGGTAACTTTGGCGGCACCGTGCTGCTCGACCAGTAACAGGTCTATGCCACCCAGACCACACCCGATGTCGAGCACATGGCAGCCGGTCAGATCGATACCCTCGAGAATCAGTGCCACCTCCTCAGCGCCACCGGGAGAGAGAAAGCCCTCGCCCCACATCCATTGCAGGCCTGCTACAAAACTATCGGAGTATTCGTGATCTGCAGCCATGGACGAGACGTGTAAGGGGACAGGGTGTCAGGTTGCCTGCGCTCCATGATACAGGTTGACCACGTGTCTTGCCTCGGCAAAAAACAGCCAGCGCTCAACTGATATACCAAGCCAGCCAATCACCAGCGCCACAATCAATGAGCCGGTGCCTGGCGTACCGAGCACCCCGGACACGATCAGCACAGGTATCAAAAAGGCACACACCAGCGTGATAATACGCAGCCAGAAGATACGGGTTCTGGCAACCTGAAAACCAAACTCATCCGTCAGAAATGTACCGGAGGAATGTCCGACGTCCAGCAGCTTAACCGTCGCTTTGGTAAACCCTAAGGCCGTATTGATACTGGGACCGGCAGGCTTGCCGATCACCACAAAGTACGCAATTTTGACCAATGCCGCCAATGCGAGCAATGTTGCCGTGACCTTTAGAACAGTGCCGTCAATCAGCTCTTGGCTAGACAAAAATACCAACAACACCAAAGCACCCAGCGACAATCCCAGCAAAACGTACACTACTGGCACCAGCGGCGAATGCCATTGCCGAATGGTTTTCAGCGACGCGTAAATCATTGCCGTGCAAATAAGTACAACCAGGGCGAGCAGGACCGTCAACCAACCCAACATGATCGACAAACCACTGGCACCATTGAACCATTCGGACAAAAGCCACGCGAGAGACAGCGGATAAAATAAAATCGCAAACACCGCTTCGCGTGATAACCATGAGGTTCGAAAGCGAGTAAAGGCGCGCCAGGCGTTACGCGGATTGGCAAGGTGAAAGGTTGACGAAAGCAA